>JAFGGQ010000038.1 GCA_016930435.1 bacterium | reverse complement strand
TTGTAAAATTTAGTGAGTTTATCATTCATCTTATTTCCATAACATCAACCTACATATTTATTATAGAATTCATTCAGTATAATATAGTATATTGAAAATGATTGTCAATAACAAACTATGTTTAATCTTTTATATTAGTTCTATGTTTATGCCCATCCATTCACTTCAAAGCAATCGAGAGCACCCCCATTCAAAGTATATAACAGCGATGAAATGAAGGGTAACCGGATTAACAATATTATCCCGTTTAATGCAGTTGCAATTATCTATAATGCCTGAAATATCGAAAAACAGGATATTAGAATATAAACTTCAGAATAAAATTTGGATTTTTTTGCACAATTCGTAATACTCATAAATACATGTTCATCAAATATAACTTATATTCAACATTATCAACTGCATTTTACGGAATTATATATTGGTTTCTGGAGCAGTCTTGCGCCTTATAGCAGGGGAAAGATGCCGTGAGAATCTAAACAGACGGGGCATGAAATTAGAGGCTATTCCTTCATAATGGATTCCCGGATATATTTTACAATCTCCTGTGTAGATGTACCCGGTGTAAATAGTGCGCCTACACCCATTTCCTTTAAGGTCTGAATATCCTCCTCGGGAATAATCCCCCCGCCGAATAGCACTATGTCATCCGCTCCCATTTCCTTAAGGATTTTCAGGACAGCCGGGAAGAGGGTCATGTGAGCGCCTGATAGAATACTCATTCCTATAGCGTCCACATCCTCCTGAATAGCGGCCTTTACGATGGCTTCAGGGGTTTGACGGAGGCCCGAATAGATGATCTCCATACCTGCATCTCGTAAAGCATTTGCAATAACTTTGATCCCCCGGTCATGCCCATCCAAGCCGGGCTTTGCCAACAATATTCTGATTTTTCTTTTCATTTTATACTCCAGGTTTTAATTGACGAATGACAACAGATGATTAGCGATTGACAAAAACAAAAGACAGAAAAGAATAAGCTGATTTAAATGAAAATGTTGAGTTTTTCAAAGAACACGATTGTAGTAATCCATACTATATTTTTACTTCCCACAATCGTCAATCATCAATTAAATAATGCTTTTTTCCTGGTATTCACCAAAAACTTCACGGAATATATCGCAAATTTCGCCCTCGGTGCAGTAATTCCGGACGCATTCAATAGTAGCCGGCATGGTGTTTTCGGTGCCCTCAGCGATCAACCTTAGTTTATCCAGACTCCTTTTAACCGCATCATTATCCCGAGCTTTCCGGATTTTCTCCAGCGCTTCGACCTGGTCCAACTCCACGGACTCGTCGATTTTGAGCAGGGGGATCTTTACATTTTCTTCCTCTTCCGCAAAGCGGTTCACTCCCACCACGGTACGATCTCCGGTCTCGATAGCCTGCTGATAGCGGTAGGCGGCCCTGGCGATCTCACGTTGAAAATAACCCTCCTCGATCGCCGGGATTACTCCCCCCCTCTTATCGATCTCTTCAAAATAAGCCTCAGCTTCTTCTTCCATACGGTCGGTGAGCTTTTCTACGAAGTAGGAACCCGCCAGTGGGTCAATGGTATTGGTAACCCCGGTCTCGTAAGCGATCAACTGCTGGGTGCGGAGGGCGATCTTTACCGCTTCCTCGGATGGAAGTGCGTATGTTTCGTCCATCGAGTTTGTATGCAGGCTTTGTGTTCCGCCGATCGCCGCAGCGAGGCCCTGTATAGCGGTGCGTACGATATTATTATATGGTTGCTGGGCGGTAAGACTGCACCCTGCGGTCTGGGTATGGAAACGCATAAGCAACGATTTTGGATTTTTTGCCCCGTATTTTTCCTTCATCCTTCTGGCCCAAATCCTTCTGGCAGCGCGATATTTAGCGATCTCCTCGAAAAAATCGAGGTGCGAGTTGAAAAAATGCGAAAGGCGGGGCGCAAAATCGTCCACATCGAGCCCCCGCTCTATTCCCGCCTCAACATACGCGAATCCGTCGGCGAGCGTGAAAGCAAGTTCCTGAACGGCGGTGGCACCTGCCTCCCGGATATGATAACCCGATATGGATATTGTGTTCCACTTGGGAACGTAATTAGTACAGTATTCGATAGTATCTACAATCAGACGCATTGATGGTTCCGGCGGATATATCCATTCTTTCTGTGCGATATACTCTTTTAGTATATCATTTTGAAGCGTACCCGTCAATATATTTTGATCTAATCCCTGCTTCTCGCCTACCACGATATACATTGCCAACAGAATAGAGGCGGGGGCGTTAATGGTCATGGAGGTGGATATTTTATCGAGCGGGATGCCGTCGAAGATGATTTCCATATCCTTCAGGGAATCCACCGTAACCCCGCATTTGCCTACTTCCCCGTGTGAGAAGACATGGTCGGAGTCATAGCCCATCAGGGTGGGCATATCGAAGGCGACGGACAGCCCTGTTTGGCCATGCTTAAGGAGATAATGGTAACGCTGATTGGTGTCTTTGGCAGACCCCATCCCGGAGAACTGGCGCATAGTCCAGTGGCGGCCACGGTACATGCTGGGATAGACGCCCCGGGTGTATGGGTATTGACCGGGGAAACCAATCTTCTCCATGAAATCGTGACCCTGAAGCTCCAGCGGAGTATAGAGCGGATCGATAGGTTCTCCGGAAACCGTAATAAATTTCATCTTCTGCTGACGGGTACCATCAAATTCCTTCGCCCAGGCATCCCGGGCCTTTTTTATCTTATCTATGCTTTGGGGATCGAACATGATTAACTCCCTTCCCTGAATATAAACCGGAATATTTTAATATATATTGTATTGATATGAATGCCATTTTTTGCCCAAAATTTAAGCCGATCATTCAGTTTAACATCAAATATATATAGTACCGAATATTAATCAAGAAAAAATGATAAGCCGTATAGAAGTATAGCGATGGCATTAAGATTCAAGCAGCCCGTAATTTTTGGTAGGAATTAGGAGTATATTACTACTTGACATCACCTATTTTGGGGTTTTATTGAGAATAAATCCTTAAAACATATTTGGTAAGAAATCGGGGGTGCGAAGTAATGGCCAAATTTAATGATTATCTCGCCCATGTTTCCAAAGACAATTCGGATCGGAAACAGTCCATAAAACAACATTTAGACGGAACGGCTGAATTCGTATTACGCTTTTTTAAACGGGATAAGCCTGTCACTGAACTTGAAAGGCTTGCCAGGCTGACACAGTATTACTAACGCGGCAGGTTTGAAACTAACAAAAATTCCAGTAGGGGAGTTTGACGAACGGCAAACTCCTAAAAGCTCGGGGCAACTGCACCGAGATTAAGTCGCAATACCCTTCGCGGGTGCGTGGGTTGGCTTATGAAGGATAAAATCCTTCATCGCCGAACCTGCCTTGCTTAAGGTCAACTGTTCATCTGTTGAGTGGTTGCTCATAAAAACCAGCCGGATTTTTCTTCTATTCGAAACAAGTTCAAATTCCATTATGTTCAGATTCTAATTGCAAAAGATTTTGAAGGTATTATATTAGGATAGTTTTTTATCGGAACCGGCATTGTCCATTACAAAATCTCGTTATCCGATAATAGTAGAAGGAGATTATAACCCATTTCCATCCCCATCCGTGATAATAAATGTATTATTGAACATAACTCTGCTACACCGAAGTTTATGAAGACCATAATTTAACAAGGAGTGAGGATGTCCACCCGAGAAGAGCTAATTGAGAAAAGCGAGAAACCCGGCAAAGAGGCCATGAAACTGCACCCTTTCTATAAGGGAAAGATAGAGTTGGGTGTCAAGTGCATTATTCGCGACTTTAATGATTTCGCAATCTGGTACACTCCTGGGGTAGCGAAGCCCTGCCTCGACATCCAGGCTCACCCGGAGACTGTGTACGAACATACCAATAAGGCCAACATGATAGCGGTGCTTACCGACGGCACGAGGGTGCTCGGACTGGGCGATATCGGGCCCGAGGCATCCATGCCGGTCATGGAGGGGAAAGCCATTCTATTCAAATATCTGGGTGGAGTGGATGCTTTTCCCCTTGCTTTAGACACTAAAGATCCCCAGGAATTCATTCGCACTGCCCTTCTCCTCCAGCCGGCATTCGGGGGATTCAACCTGGAGGACATCGAGAAACCCAAATGTTTCCGCATACTGGAGGAACTGCGCCAGAAGGCACGCATTCCGGTCTGGCACGACGATCAGCAGGGCACGGCAACGGTTACCGTTGCGGGATTGATAAACGCCCTAAAGGTGGTGGGCAAAAAGTTGGACCAGGTTAAAGTGGGCTTTATCGGTTCCGGAGCCAGCAATGTCAAGATCGCTCATCTCTGTTTTAAAGCGGGTATTGATCCCAAGAAGTGCATAATCGCCGACTCCAGGGATACACTGGGCCCATACCGCGACGATATCCGCAGGGATACCATTCAGATTGAAAAATGGGAGCTCTGTGAAATGACCAATCCCGGGAATATCAAGGGTGGCATACCGGCTGCAATGAAGGGCGCTGATGTCGTAATCGCGCTATCTAAATCCGGCCCGGGTGTTATCGAACCCCAGTGGGTATCGGACATGGCTAAAGATGCCATTCTATTTACATGCGCCAATCCGGTTCCCGAGATATTCCCATGGGATGCGCTTGAAGCCGGTGCCCGTATAGTTGCAACCGGAAGAAGCGATTTCCCCAACCAGGTGAATAATTCATTGGGCTTCCCGGGCATATTCCGGGGGACCCTGGATGTCAGAGCGCTCACCATTACCGACGAGATGTGTTTAGCCGCAGCATTTGAACTGGCTAAAGTAGCCGAGGACAAAGGACTGCGGGACGACTATATTATCCCGACCATGGATGAATGGGAAGTATTTCCCCGTGAAGCCGTTGCCGTGGGGATGAAGGCCATCGAACAGGGAGTTGCCCGGTTGAAACTTACTCCTCAGGAGCTTATGAACATGGCTGAAACAAAGATCAAACATGCCCGGGACCAGGTTCATAGCATGATGGAGGATGGGTTTATAAAACCCGTTCCCAAAGGGCTGCTTGAGGATTGAAAGAAGGATTTTTATTCGCTCCTTAATCCCCATTAACCGGGATAAGGAATATAGTATCAATATTGGGGATTTTTATTTACGATAATCCCTTTATCCTGCCTGTTCTGGGGTCGATATCTATCCTGGTAAATGCTGGATAAGTAGCCAAACCGGGCATAGTATTTATCTCTCCGGCCAGCGGGTAAATAAACCCGGCGCCCAGACTTGCCCGGGCCTCCTTAATAGGCAATATGAAATCCCGTGGAACCCCTTTTAAATCAGGATCATGGCTCAGGCTCAAGGGGGTCTTTACCATACAGATGGGGAGATCCCCGAAACCCATGGACTGGTAATCATGAAGCTGTTCCTCCGCCAGGGGCTCGTATGAAACCCCTTTAGCCCCGTATATCTCCCGGGCAATTGTCTCGATCTTCTTCTTTAATGGCCACTTTAGGGGATAGAGATATTTGAACTTTGCTTTTTTCCGCGCAGCAGAGCATACCGCTTCGGCCAATTCGGCAGCGCCCCTCCCCCCCTCGGTGAAATGCTTTGAGATAGCTGCCTCTTCGGCCCCCTGGGAGAGAGCATAATCCCTAATCAGCCTTAATTCGGCAGGGGTATCCTGGGTAAAGGCGTTCACGGCAACAACAACCGGAATCCCGAAGCGAATGGCGTTCTTTATATGTGCTCCCAAATTTGGAAGTCCTGCCTCCAGTAGGGTCAGGTCTTCTTTCTTGTAAACCTTGTCAAGGGGCGCTCCGGGAGAAACCCTTGGCCCTCCGCCATGCATCTTCAATGCCCTGACAGTAGCCACCAGCACAACTGCATCCGGAACCAGACCCGAATAACGACACTTGATGTTGAAAAATTTTTCCATCCCGACATCGGACCCGAACCCGCTCTCCGTAATAACATAATCGGCCAGTTTTAAGGCTATCTTGTCCGCAATGATCGATGAGTTGCCATGAGCAATATTAGCAAATGGCCCGGTATGGACGAATGCTGCCTGGCCCTCCAGGGTTTGCATAAGGGTAGGCAGGAGGGCATCCTTCAGGAGTACGGTAACCGCGCCGGCAACCTCAAGGTCATCCAGACTAACCGGTTTTCCCTGCCGGTTGGAACCTATAATAACTCTCCCCACCCGTTCCCGGAGGTCCTTTAAGCTCGTAGCTAAAGCCAAGATCGCCATTAATTCGCTGGCGACTGTTATGTCAAACCCGGTTTTCCGCGGAAATACAGGACTGGGCGACCCATCCGCCTGAGCACTATCCTCCAGTCCAACCGTTATCTCGCGAAGGGAACGGTCGCAAACATCAACTACCCGATTCCAGGTGATGGTATCCGGGTCGATATCGAGCCTGCGTTTTACCCCTCTGCGAAACAGCGCCTCGTCTGTCTGACGGCTTTCATGGTACATTCGTGTATCCAGCGCCGCCGCTGCCAGATTATGAGCGATCGCCACCGCATGAATATCACCGGTGAGATGGAGGTTGAAGTCCTCCATAGGGATGATCTGGCTGAATCCCCCGCCGGCCGCTCCACCCTTGATGTTAAAGGTGGGACCCATGCTGGGCTGCCGAATACAACAAATTACCCTTTGCCCCAAAACAGAACCCATTGCCTGGGTTAAACCCACCAGTGTAGTGGTCTTACCCTCACCCAAGGGAGTAGGAGTGATCGCAGTTACCTCGATATATTTGCCGTTTGAAGCGCCCTTCAAACGATCCAATACACCAAGGTCCACCTTCGCCTTGTACCAACCATAGGGTATTAATTCCGATTTAAGAAGACCCGCCTTTTCCGCAATTTCCATTATCGGTGTAAGCTTCGCCGCTTGCGCGATCTTAAGATCGCTGGGTATCTTTCCCGTTGTAGATGACATATTACCCTCCTCAATTTATAAATCCACGGTTCCAGTACACAAAAAGACATCTCCCGCCCCTATAATGACGCACAAGCACCGCGTTGCAAAACTCTTCTTTCAGTTTCCAAAGAACCCCTTAGTATTATTTAACACATATTCCATAACGCCTGGAAATACTTTCAGACCTCCTCAAAGACCCCCTTTTGTCGGTTTTTGCGAACCTCATTCCAGCTGAAGACCCTCCCGTTGATCACAATGTAAACTCCGGGCGGAAGGAGCTGCACCGCGGTTATGCTGCCCCCCAGGTTAAAAACAGCATCGGAATTGGTTAGGATATAAGGCCTCATAGCACCGGTGAGAACGATGGTCTTGTTTAAACCGGCTTTACCCAGTACCGCCGCGGTTTCGGTCATGGTGTCCGTCCCATGGGTTATCACGATGTGGTCCTCTTCGGCATTCCGGCAGGAAAGCAGAATACTCTGACGATCATCCTCACCCATCTCCAGACTATCCAATAATTCGTTGATTTCGAGCTTAAGGGGAACGGTACAGCGAGCATTATTCAGTATTTCCGGCAGAAAGGTGTCTTTAAAGGTAAGGCTGCCCTGTAATTCATCATAATGCTTATCGAATGTCCCACCGGTTATTATGATCCGAATTTTCAATCTCATATCCTCTCTGATATTTTATTTATAAAGCTATAAATATAAATATATTCTCAAAATATTCAAGTGGAATCTCCAAATATTTACTGTAAAAACCCTGGTCAATAAAAGAAGTTAATCAATCTTATGAAAAATAAGTAGGTTGATGTTTTCTATTAACTGAAATTTTTTATGAACCTTAAAGAATTATGAAGTTATAACGCTCCTAAAATAGGATTTAAGTCCGGCAACAATCTCCGTAACTTGTTCAGCAGATTGTGATACTTTGTGAATGATACTTGCCAGAATATACTTGACCAGATCCTGGTTTTTGATTATTTTTGAAAACCATTTTTAATAATTGCCCCTTGTTTTATGGTGGCAGGAAAGGAGCGTTAATGAAAATAGAAAGTACAAAAGTAGGGGAGTTTGATCTTTTTTTCTTGCATGATGGTGAGTTCTGGCTCGATGCCGGCGGATATTTTGGGGTGATCCCCAAGGTAATCTGGCAGAAGCTCGTGGAAACCGATGAACTTAACCGCACCGTACTCAAGTCTAATCCACTTCTTGTTTGCAACGGTGAACATAATGTGCTAATAGATCCGGGGCTGGGCGGTAAATATAACGATCGCCAGGTCAAGATCTGGAAAATCAAGAACCAGGCTTCTGTAATCGAATCTCTTAATGCGCTTGGATTAACCCCGGAGGATATCGATGTTGTGGTGGCTACTCACCTCCATTTTGACCATGTGGGATCATGTACCCGCTGGGATAAAGATGGGAAAGCGGTTCCCGTTTTTCCTAACGCTATCCATTATATACAGAAAGCAGAGTGGGAGGACGCTACGCACCCCGATGAACGCACTAAGGGTACCTATTTCCCGGAAAATTATTTGCCCCTTCAGGAAAATGCTCTAATTAAGCTGATAGAGGGTAACAAAGAGATACTCCCGGGTATCAGTGTGGAGGTAACGGGGGGTCATACCCGTGCCCATCAGATTATTTTCATCCGCTCGGGTGGTCAGACCGCAGTTTATTTCGGAGGCATTGTATCATCCGTGAACCATGTCAAACTGGCTTATACCATGGCATTCGACCAATACCCCGTGGAAATCATGCAACAGCGAAAAAAGCTATATAAGCGCGCTATCGCCGAGGATTGGATGGTAATTCTGGAGCATGACCCCAACCACCGTGCTATTCGCATCAAGCAGAGCGAGCGGGATTTTGAATTCGATACCATTAAGTTTTAAAAAAGGGCTAATTTTTCGGTTTTTATTTATGGTGTTTTCCCCCTTTACTCCACCGGCGTGGAGAGTTCCCCCCGGTGAACGTGTAGAAAAACGATTCACGGTTATTTGGAAATAACTATTGTGAAACTTGGGTTAAATGAGATAGAAATATAGAGATTATTCAGGTCCTGATTCCCAGCGTTTTTCAAAAGTAATACCATATTGTCCTATATTTGGTGATATCCTCCCCGCGGCGGTCCAGTTCCTTGAGATAATCCCATATAGAGACATCCACATAATTAAAGTAAATATCGACTGGCAGCAGGTTTTTTTCCCAGGGGTGGAATTCGTAGATCCGCCGGCCGTCGGGTCGTATCATAACCAGCCTTCGGTCCTGGGCGGCTCTCAGGTGGTTCTTTCCCATTCGCGGGACGTTGAATACGGCTTCGTCCGTTCTGGTCAAACCGGGCATTAACCGGGCTTCTTCCTTGCGTTCCTGCAGCAATCTGGCGATTGGTACCCGGTAAGCGCGGGTTTCCGCCTTGCCCTTGGTGTTGAAGGTGTAGTATGATTCCACCCCGATCAGTCGCAATAGCCGGCGCAGAGCTACCAGCTCAAACCGGCGGCTGTTCTCCATGGTGAATACCACCTGGTTATATACCGCCAGGCCCTTCCGGCGAATCCGCTGAACCGCCGCCATCGCCTCCGGTGTTGCCTCATAAACGTGCTCTATATGGGTAACTACTGCTACTTCCCGCCGGCCCGGCTGATGATACCTGGCTAATATATCCACAAAATCATCTGTGATCCTGAAGGGCAGGACCACGGGTGTGCGGGTGGCAAAACGAATACGCTTTATATGCTCTATCGCAGCGAATCTCGACAAAATGTAATCTATCTGTGAATCTTCCATCAGTGCGGGGTCGCCGCCGGTGATCAGTACCTCGGTAATGGTGGGATGTTCTTCGAACCAAGTCAAAGCAGCATCCTGCTGATCGGGAGGTGCGAGCGCTCCGGGCGACAGTACCTCCTGAACCTCCCAGTTCCGCTGACAATAAACGCAGATCTGTGAGCAGGTGTTATAAGGTTTAAAGATTGCTATCTTGGGGTAACGGCGCGTGACCAGGTCAACCGGCGATGTATCCACCTCCCCCATGAAATCGAAAGCGCTGGTGCGATCAGCCTTATGCTCAGCCATTATCCGGGAATAATCCAGGGGAGGAATAACCTGAGAGCGGATTTGATGGTCCCAAATCCGACTGGATTCCTTGTCCATAAGGGAAGCGTAATAGGGAGTAACTCCAAAGGGTATCTTATTTTGAACGGCTATGCGTATCCCCTCCTTTTCAATATCGGTCAGATCCACCAGGTTAGATAGAGTTTTTTCCTCCCTGATAACATGCTCCAGATGCCAGTGATAATTATTCCAGCTTTCAATAGTGCTATCGAAATACCTTAATATACGGTCTCTATTATCTTTTCTTTTCCGGACTACTGCCGGTTCCATGCCCGAGGGATAGCGATTTATATAACTCTCGATGATTTCACCCTCCCGGTCCAGCACCTCGGAGCGCAAAATAGCGGCCTTTCGGCCCTTATGGCGCGAAAAATGAGGGAGGTCCTCCTTGCAAATACCCGTTGGGCTGTAAATATGGGATAAACCCACAACCCCTCGGAAAAGATGAATAAACTCCAGAATGAACCCACGGGAGATGGGTTGGGGAAGAGCGTTCTCGTTTTCAACGGCCAATTTCCATAAATAATACAATGAACTATGACCTGTACGCAGTTCATTTATGGGGGCAAGAATACTCCTGAATACGCGAATGCACTCCCTAATATTTGCCTTTTCCAGTGGGTGAAGCTTGTTGTCCACCTCGAATATCCAGCGTTCACGCCGGGCAAGATAATCATAAAGAAAATCCCGGGCTTCATCAAGGGAAATGCTGTCCCGAAGAATACGGTGAATGTCAGGATTGGAATGCCATAGGTCCCTAAGGTCACTATTCTCAAAATCATCCCAGCACTCAAATTCCACCTGGAAACGATTTGAAAATAATTTGATATCCCCATTCCCCCCGTTTATTATTGTGTTATAAAGCTTCTTTGACATGGCTGCTCCTTTCTCAGTAACTAAGTAATGACCTCCGCGTTGAAAAGGTATCCTGGATTTTTAAAGCCAGAATTACCCTATTCCGGATTACACGCCATTCAGGCCGCTAAGTTTTTGAGGGACAATTAAACGAGGTATCTGAACTGATCACATCTCCAAAGATCCCGCAAACAACAAAATGGAAAAAGAAACAAATAAATGCACATAAACCATGAACATTATTCAAAACGAATTCCGTAATTCCTTGAAACCAGCTAAACCTGATATAATACAGGTTGTCAAACCGGACTGAATGGATTCATTTTAAATAAAGCACAACTTTATCTTAAAGTCAAGCCTAAAAATAAATGATGGGAAAATAATCTTGGTATTGATTTGGAAATTCGGTTTAAAAAATACCCATACTCCTTATAGTATTCCGAGCTCTTTTCCAACTTTTTTGAATTTATCCAGGGCGAAATCGAGCTGAGCATCGGAATGGGTAGCCATAAAAGAGACCCTTATAAGGCTTTCGTTGGGGGGAACCGCCGGGGGGACTACGGGGTTGATGAACACACCTTCTTCCTCCAGCCTCTTACACATCTTGAAGGTCTTCATCATATCTCCGATCAGGAGGGGGATAATGGGTGTTTCGCTCAGTCCTGTGTTATATCCCATTTCCCGAAAGCCATTCAGCATTTTATGGGTATTATACCATAATTTCTCCCGGCGTTCCGGCTCCTCCTTGATTATGTCCAGGGCGGTTGACACAGCGGCGACTGTTGTCGGGGGCGGGGAAGCGCTGAAGATCAAGGGACGGGAATTATGCTTTAAATATTCGATTATCTCGCGGTCACCCACCACAAACCCGCCTACCGATGCCAGGGATTTACTGAAGGTACCCATAACCAGTGCCACATCTTCTTCCAGGTCGAAATGGGAGGGGGTGCCATTCCCGGTTTTCCCCAATACTCCTATTGAATGAGCATCATCGGACATCACTTCAGAATTGTATTTTCGGGCAAGGGTCACGATGCCGGGGAGCTTGGCGATATCTCCATCCATGCTGAAAACGCCATCGACAACGATCAGCTTACCCGCATCCATTGGAAGGGATTTTAGACACCGCTCGAGGTCCTCCATGTCATTATGCATGAACTTGACCATCTTTCCGAAGGCCAGCCGGCAGCCATCGATGATCGAAGCATGGTCCAGCCTATCGGTGATAACATAATCGGAACGGCCTACCAGGGCAGATATCACCCCCAGGTTAGCCTGGAAACCCGTGCTGAACAAAAGGCAAGCCTCTTTACTCATAAAATCGGCAAGTTTTTGTTCTAATTCCAGATGAATTGAAAGGGTTCCGTTCAGGAATCGTGAGCCGGCGGTCCCCGAACCGTAAGTCTCCACTGCTTTTTTAACCGCTTCGATTATACGGGGGTCGTCGGTAAGCCCCATATAACTGTTGGAGCCCAGCATCAGCACCCTTCGGCCATTCATAATTACTTCTGTGGATTGTTTTGACTCAATGGGCCGGAAGTATGGGTAGAGCCCCATTCTTTTAACTTCATCGGGCACATTATAGGAATAGCACTTATCCAAAAGCCCCGCCATTTAATCTCCTTATTTTTTAGCCCCGCAACATTTTTTATATTTTTTCCCGCTCCCGCAAGGGCATGGATCGTTCCGGCCTACTTTCTCAACCTTAGCCGGTTGCTGTTTGCCCCGTTGAGCGGCGATACGGCCACCTTCCGACTGGTTTTCCGGCAAACCGCTAAGATCCGGTTGAGCCCGGTTCTTCAGGGGGGCTACCTCGCCATGCACTGCCTTTATCCGGTCCGGCGGCGGTTCCTGGCCCCTGGCAACCACACGGGTATTGAATAACCGCTCTAAAGCCGACTGATTGATCTCATCCAGAAGCCCGATAAAAGCATTATAACCCTCCCTTTTATATTCGATCAAGGGGTCTTTCTGGGCATAGGCCATCAGGTTGATGCCCTCCTTAAGATCATCCATGGCGTAAAGGTGTTCCTTCCATTTTTCATCGATATTGCTCAGCAGTACAAATCGCTCCAGACCGCGCATCAGGTCATAACCCAGGCTTTGCTCACGAAGATGGTATGCCTTCTCGGCAAGATTATACAGCTCTTCCTCCAGGGTAGCCGTGGAACCCCTTTCAGATTTTCCGGTAGTAAGGTGGGGCTCAACAAGGAAGGTTTTAAGGAGTTCCTTTTCCAGGGCATCCCAGTCCCATTCCTCGGGTGGAATCTTGGGGTCGGTGTAAGTATCGAGAAGCACTTCTATATATTCCCGTATGATCTGCCGGAACTCATCTTTGAGGTTGCTTCCCTCCAGGATTTTCTGCCTGCGCGAGTATATTACTTCCCTTTGCTTGTTCATCACATCGTCGTATTCCAGGAGTCTTTTACGAATGGCAAAATTCTGAGCTTCTACCCTTTGTTGGGCCCGGGATATGGCTCCGGTAACCATTTTATGCTGCATAACTTCACCCTCTTCGATGCCGAAGCGGTCCATTATCATAGCGATCTTATCGGAAGCGAAGAGTCTCATCAGGTCATCTTCAAGGGACAGGAAGAATTTCGAGCTTCCCGGGTCTCCCTGTCTGGCGCATCTGCCCCGGAGCTGCCGATCTATACGCCGTGCCTCATGCCGCTCTGTGCCGATTATGTGCAGACCGCATGGGATAGTCTCACGGCACTCGAACATCTGGCGCGATTTCCCGCATAGGGGTTGATCCCCCTTTTTACAATCATCATAAAGCTCGCAGGCCAGACAGCACCAGGGTATCTCAGAAGAATATTTGTAATCTTTACGCTTACTTTCACGGATCCGGCTGCATTCCTCGTTGACCACCCCGGGCCCCAGCTTGATATCGGTGCCCCGACCCGCCATATTGGTAGCAATGGTTACCGTCCCAGTCAAACCCGCCCGGCTGACGATCTCCGCCTCCTGCTGATGATACTTCGCATTCAGTACCGAATGGGGGATACCCATCCTCTTCAGCATTCGGGAGATGGTCTCCGAAACGTCCACCGATACGGTACCCACCAGCACAGGGCGGCCCCCCTCATGCTTGGCAATGATCTCCTCAATCACCGCATTGTATTTCTCCCGCTTGCTCCGGTGTATCACATCGTTAATATTGATCCGACGAATGGGCTCATTGGTAGGAATAACGACTACGTCCAGTTTATAAATCTCCCAGAACTCAGGGGCTTCGGTTTCAGCCGTACCGGTCATCCCAGCCAGCTTGCGGTACATCCGGAAATAATTCTGAATGGTTATTGTCGCCAGCGTCTGAGTAGGCCGCTGAACAGTTACACCCTCCTTTGCCTCTATGGCTTCATGGAGTCCATCTGAGTATCGCCGCCCGGGCATCAAACGGCCAGTAAATTCGTCCACGATCATAATCTGCCCATCGTTGACCACGTATTCTACTTCCTTCTCAAACATGGTATATGCCTTCAGGAGCTGGGAGATAGCATGATTAATCTCGCTACGCTCATTATAGAGCTTTGAAAGCTTCTCTTTTTCGGCTATCTTTTGTGACAGGCTCAGATCCTCCCGGCCCTCGATCTGGGAATACTCGTCTGCCAGGTCCGGCAAGGTGAAAATGTCCGGATTGGAGGAAAGGGAATTTCTGCCCTTATCCGTTAAATTTATGGTATTGGCATGCTCATCCTTGGCAAAGAAAAGCTCTTCCTCAAACTCCTGGGTCTTCTTCTCCCGTAAGTAGTCAAGCTCGATTCGGTCGATAAGCTTTTTTATCCCGGGTTCCTTGATAATCTTCAGAAAACGGGAATTTTTAGGGGTACTTTTCTGGACCTGCAGCAGAAGTTCACCAGCCTCATATTCCTTGCCCTCTTCCATCAATTTTTCCGCCTCGGTCATCTTGCGGTTGGATAATACGATCTGGCGATGAACCAATTGCTCCACATTGGGCTTATACTTCTTGTATATTTCCGAGGATGATGAGGACGCAGATGGACCGGAGATGATCAAAGGAGTGCGCGCCTCGTCGATCAGCAGGGAATCGACTTCATCCACGATGGCGAAGAAATGCCCGTTTTGGACTACGTCCTCAGGCCGTACTGCCATATTGTCCCTGAGGTAATCAAATCCGAATTCATTATTAGTGCCGTAAACGATGTCACAATTGTACTGAGCCCTTCTTTGGGGAGGGTCCATTGCATTCTGAATGCAGCCCACGGTAAGCCCCAGGAAGCGGTAGATCTCTCCCATCCACTGGGCATCGCGCTGTGCCAGATAATCATTTACGGTGATCAGGTGTACCCCCCGCCCGGTAAGGGCATTCAGATAAACGGGCATTGTGGCAACCAGGGTTTTCCCCTCGCCGGTAGCCATCTCCGAAATCTTTCCCTGATGCAGGACTATACCGCCAATGAGCTGAACATCATAGGGAACCATATTCCATGTAATCTCCTGGCCTGTAACCTTCCAGGATTTTCCTACGTGCCGCCGGCAAGCCTCCTTGACAACCGCAAAAGCCTCCGGTAGTAATTCATCAACTACCTCCTGCTCCCGCTGATAAATCTCTTCCTCCAGATCGTCCTTCCGGGTAGCCGCTCCCTCACGCTCAGAAGGGTCCATTTCACCCCTCAACAGTTCCTTTACTTCTTTCAGCTCGGATTTTAAATCCCGGGTAAATTCATCCAGTCGGCCGCGGAACTCCTCTGTTTTTGCCCTAAGAGCATCGTCGCTCAGATCATGAAGTGTTTCATATATTTGGTTTATCTCATCTACAAGGGGAAATAATTTCTTTATCTCCCGGTCAGAGGCCGTCCCGAATATTTTTTTCAAAAAATTTCCTAACATCGACAATCACCTTTTTAAAATTCTTACCCAAATTATTATTAATAATATTAAAAGTCAAGGCAAATAAGTCAAGCCGTGGAACCGGAATGGCCTGGACCGCCTAAGACTACCTTGATTTATCGGGTCTGATAATGATGGAACAATGCACCATGAATAGCGTTATCATTATATTGTTAATCGGGGCCCGGGTTAATAAACCTTTATCTCAACAGCATCAGCCGGTTGGTTTCCAGGGTCTGGCCATTCTCCTTCAGGCGCACAAAGTAGATCCCGCTGGTCAGTTCATCCCGGGGCTGCCAGAGTATCCTTACCGGTTTTGATGGTTGAGGTTGAATCTCCCTGGAGTAAACCTTCTGACCGTTCAGATTATAGACCTCAATCTGGCTACCCCGCGCCGCATATATGGACACAGCGGAATTAAAGGGGTTGGGGAAGGTTGAAAGCAGTTGGGCCCGTTGAGGGGGCAGTGGAGGGTGTTCACCAATGGCAACTACCGGCGCGACCGTTGTGAAAATCAAAGCCAGTCCTGGTTGCAATTCCCGGGCAGAATAGGGGTAAAAGTTCGCGTATGTGTATTCCAGACCATCTTCCTGGCCCGGTGATTCAATGCCCACCGTCGCATATTCATGAACATCATCATTGTTCACTACATGATAATACTGCATCTTAATCTCCCCGTCACCCGTCGGAGTGGGGTAGTAGGCCGGGTCATAGAGGATTGCTTCCACGGTCTGGATACTATCCCTCCTGCCTCCCATCCGGCTCCATTCCACTACGAATAAATGGTTACCGGTATCTTCATAATAAAATACCCCTCCCGGTGAAAGGTCGTCCCAAAAAACAGAAACCTGTGCGGGAGCCGATGAGGGATTGGGGATGTTGCGGTTGTAAAAATCGACTGCCGAGGAGGGCCCCATGGAAAGCCAACCGTTCTCGCAGATTGTAATCGTATCGTAATTCTGGCCATAATAGGTGAACGTGAAGGGTAATGGAATATGAAAATTTGTTTCCTCGGCCATGGGCAGGCAAGTTCCCGAACCACCGTAAGCGGTGTCGATCTCCACCCAGTGAAAATTTACATGGTGATGGAACCCTGCATCGTAATTATCATAACAATAATAACCGTAATCATCTGGTCCGGTATAGACCGTTGGCACAGGATTTCCGATCATCAGGGGGACGACAAGTTCGCGTCGATACCAATCCCCTGTCAGGAACAATTGGAGGTATTCAACGACCCCTTCCTGGTATTCACCGGATATTTGAATGGAGAATGGGGATGTATTCACCAGGGATTCACCGGGGGCGATGGTGGGATAGGATGCGGTTTCTTCCAGGATTGTTATGCCTATGGTGCCCTCTGCGCTGAGTGTTGCCTCCAGTCCGGCGGCGGGAAGGGAGCCGCTATTGCCCAATTCGAGATTAAGGAAGGATATTTCTCCGGGGGGAAAGATACCGTCGCCTTCCGGCTCGCCAAGTTCGGTCAGGCTGATGGCGGGTGAATAGAGCCTCATATCCAGATTAAGGGTGTCAATAATGGCATGGGGTCCGGTGTGAACCTCCACCTTAAAGCGCAATTCCTCCTGGTAGATATCATAACCTACATTGAATGAGAAGTTCGCATGGCCCCATGTGGAATCTCCTTCATTGATATCACCATACTCCACGATAGAGTCAGTGATCACTATTTCCGGTTCAGAAATGAACAATTTAACCCAGGCTTCTGGCAGGGTTAATCCACGGTTAATAAGTAATATTCCCATGTCGATGCCCTCCCCGGGGCTTATATTCCGATCGGAATTGCCCGGGTGATCGTCGTTCAGGTTATAACCCGCCAGTTGGACTACCCGCCCCCCTTCGATTAAACGAATGATTCCGAGGTAGGGTTGCGAATTGTGTTTGGTTACGGTCAGGAGGAGGGAATCGTAGGGGCTCAGATACGCGGTATTCAGGGTCAGGCTTAGGTATCCCAGTCTGTCGGTAAGCCCGGTAGCCTGCAGGCTGTCATTGGCAAACAGGCAGACCAGAGCGCCGGTCAGCGGTCCGATAGCCCCCTGTGCCTCAACGCTGATGGAATTGTCCCCGATCAGAACCGTATCCGGGTGGTTTACGGCGAGTTCGGCGGGGATATCGGTCCAGATCATAGTAGATGGATCACCCAGAATGTTGTACACATGGAAATAATGAGGCACGCCCTGGGTGGTATCCACTGCATCGGGGAAACTTTTATAAATATTAAGTTTGGCATTGATCATACATTGTCCCACCGTGGAGTACTCCTCATATTTAAAGAAGGCCCAGTAGAATCCTTCATCGTTGGGATTATTCCATTTGGTATGTGTATATGGATCGGATGCGCCATAGAAAGCTACTCCGCCCTTGGGGCTGGATGGGGTCCCGGCGCGGATCCAGGCTTCTCCAAAGCAGGGATCATACGTGGGATGATTGTAATTCCCGGAGCCGCAGACAATGCTTGTCATCAGGGGCAATTTCCAGCCGTTGGACAATCCCAGTATGTTCGAGACCCCCCAGGTAGGGTAAGTCCAACCCAAGCCGCCCCCCCAGCCCCGGTAGCTGATTACCCCTACACCCTCGTTGAACAACGCAGATATCTCTGCGGAAGTATGCGTACAGCCGGTATAACCGTAACAAAAAATGGTATCCGCAGAGGTATATCCGTGTTCCAGAAAAAGTTCATGATTACGGAGTGCGACCAGCCTCGGGGTGACGGGCTGAGGGGTAGCACAGCAATTGGCCGCTATGCAGGCTGCCTTCTTGTACCAATCGGTTTCGACCATATAAGGACTCATCTCATATTTTGTAATCTTGGATATCGCAGTAGCACATTCCGCAGGAGAATCCACCGAAATCCGACCAACCATGACATCCGGAAGGTAATCGTCGCCCTCCAGGAGTGAATACTTATGGTCGGATGTGAACTCGTCACCCTCAAAGTAGCTGTAATATGGGTAATCCGGGAAGTTGCCGTAGGTTCCCATTTCTACATCCCCCACCAGAATCACATAGTCGGGGGGCACCTCCCAGGTATTATAGGCGTTCCGAATATAGTTGCGTATCTGCTGGGAGGTAGGTTGACTGCCACCTCCAATTTCCTCATACAGGTTGACCAGAAGAGGATCATAGCCCATCCTCTGCTTCCAGTGGAAAAGTTCCTGTACCTGCTCATTAAATGGGTCTCTGGTGATCATGAGATAACGTCCGGGCCGGCTATTTTCTCCCCCGGCAAGAATATCGTAATTCAGGATATTAGTACGGTAAATCGGTTCAAATGAACCGGAAATATAATCCCGTGAGTTAAGCTTTGGATTTTCACCCCATCCATCGGTAAATATTTTCAGTTTGATACGGCGAGTGTAACTTACACCTTCTTGAGGATCATAGCATAAGGGGTAAAAGACGAGATTGGTGACCCTGAAATCCCTGAAGACAGATGGCCTGGAAAGTGTTATATTTTGAGGGGGATAAACTGTTAAACCATTATAGACATCTGAATCCACCCAGGGCTCGTCCCCCCCTTCATCCCGGAAGGGATAAGGCCGAAGACCGGGTAACCAGCGCTCATCACTCTCTAATATTTCATAATCGGGTCTTCCGAAATGGTCAATAGCAATAAATTCAGATATGAATGGTAATTCAGGAAGCCCGTCATTGGAACTTGTACGGCATCCGGGAATGGATAATCGATGGTATGTCTCACCCTGGATTTCAACAGGCTCAATTTCCGGTTCGGGAATTTGCAGCTCCAGTATGGTCTGATTATAACTTGAACTGAGCACCTTAATATTGATTCCGTCAATAGATTCCCCCCGAACGGAATTCCCGCACAGTATTATCAAACTTGACAATGCAATTTGAAAAATCCATTTGCTTCTTATAAACCTGAAAGACATCCAATCCTCCTTTATTGTTTTCCATAGCGAGGTTTCCCATGGGGATGATAGTGATTTTTTATATATTTTTTTAAAAAAACTCCCGAGGTTTGCAGGCCCCCGGGAGTTTTTTCAATTTATGCCAAAAAGCCCATTATTCGGATGGCAGGGATTCACCATTGGCATTCAGAACCCCGCTACTGGGGGCGAAATACCAATAGCCATGGTTCATCAATAACTGGTCGCCTGCCGGACTTTCATACATTCTTGTTTCCGGATTAAACCCGAAAAAGGTTCCGGTTCCGGGAACGCTACCGGAGGTGGAGTAAGGTACTCCGATGAGGTTCCAACCCGCGTATGCGAAGATGGAGTATTCATAAACCGGCATCCCGGCGATACGGGTATTGATCTCGCCATCGGCATAGACCCAGTATCCCTTCCCGGCCTCCGGATAGTCGGTGGCCAAATAGGTACGGGTTTCCGGGTTATACCAGAATCCGCATGAAATGACCCCGGGCAGAAGGTTCTGGAAGGTCCAATCCCCAGGTGGAATAAATGGCAGGGAGATTAGATTCCATCCTTCCTGCAGGCTGATCTCTTCGATGCCGATATCCGGATGGGAATAGCGTATATAGATGCTGGCATCCCCTTCCGAAGAATAAGTATTATTGTTATTCATATCAATTATGGGTCCACCTTCCTCGAAGAACTCGAATTTCCCGTCGGGGAGGTATTCGGGGAACCACCTGACCGTCCAGGGGCTGCCTTCGGGGGAGACATTCACCATTGCTTCCCAGGTAATGGGTAGGCCTTCGGAATGGCGTATATCCCTTTGCAGTTTTGTTATATGGGGGCGCATATAATCGTTGAGAGGGAAGTAGGTTATCAATTGCCATGCGGAGGGGAGGGAGATAAGGTCCAGGCCCGGGTCATAATTGTCGGTGCCCCTGGAGGATACGCCGAAGGTAAGCGTTACTGTTGTGGGGGTATAGAACGAGCTGAAAAGCATGTCCACCAGCCACTCCGGGTTAGTCCAGAGCACGATCATAAAGCCATCCACGGGGCGGGATGAGATGATCCCCTCATTAAAAGTGGCTTCCCGGAAGTTCATCCTTGAGAAGGCGCCCTCGGATCCGGCGGGGTTCACAATGCAGTCAAGGTATAGAAATACCGGGCCGCCGGTAAGGGCTGGGCCGCTTCCCGTAATGGTCACCAGATCGCCTTCTATGGTAACCTCCATACTGCTTTCCCATGGGCCGCAAACCGTGCTTCCGGCGTAAATTCCGGAGGGGGTCAATACCCTTGAATCCAGATCTATAACGATAGTAAATGATGTTATATTAAACTGATCCACATCCTCTATCATGATCGGTATAAGGATGTTATCGCCCAGGTATGCGGCGGTATCGGGGATGTACAGGTCTATCACATTAACCATGAAGTCCCAGCAATATGGAGCATCCTGGAGGCCGTTTGGCTCGCAATAATCGGGCATCAGGTCATCGGCCCTATTAACGCAGAGGTGGAAGCTGTCACCCTCTTCAATAACGATTTCGGCCACAGACGGATAGAAATGGAGGGTCGCTCCATCCCATTCAAGTGCCGCATCGGTTGTATTGTAAATAACCTCATTGACCTCGAATTCAATGGAGGCATCGTCCACCTCGGTCTGAACCTCGGTAAGGTCAACCGTAAATTCGGGGATTTCGGTTTCGGAGAGTACGATATCATCCGGTGGGTATTCGTTGTAAGCTGCTGGGCCTTCGAGGTCCATAATGAAGTCACCGGTAAAATTTTCCAGGGGGCATGCGATAGTATCCAGGAACCCCACCAGTTCCCATTCATAGCTTACATTATTCTGGAACCCGTAAACCGGTTGGTAGATTAAAAAGCTGTCCTCCACCCGGAGTTCGGGGTCATCGAGCCCGTAGATCTCGCCGTTGACCATAAATTCAACGGATGTTTCATCGATGGCGTTGTCGGTGTGGAAGAAAATGATAATCTCCTGGTCGGGGCACGCGGAACGGGTTCCGGGAAGTGGTTCGATCAGTTCCCCGTATGGCCCGGGTGCTAATTCGGGAATGTCTATGCAGAACGTATCAATGATAGGATCGCCGCCGTCGAAGATCACCGCTATGGTATAGCATACCGTTTCGCCGAACATATCTTCGGGAATGATTATCTGCCATGCGGGTGCTACACTGCCGCCGTAACCGGCCAAATCCCCGATATCAATCAGGGCTTCATAACCTTCGGCAAATTCCAGGCCGAGTTCCTCGATATTGGTAATCACCTGAACGCCTGAGGCTGCAGTTGCCCCTCCATTTGTGATCAGTGCATCGATGGTAAAGGGATTGGGATGAACGCCTGCGCAATCGGACACAAATGTTGGGGGTGTATGATCCATGGTCAGGAACTCTGATAGTTCGCCGATTCCGTAATATGTGCAATATCGGAGTGTGTCCCCGGGTGCGACCCAGCGGGGGTACCATTTGACCATTGTGGCTGTATCCCATCCGAAATCACCTGTAGCGTCGGCAATCCAGTAAGAGTCAGCCCAGCCGTTGCCGTACGAGAGTGGCCATTGGCCACACCAGAAGACATCCGGGAAGACCGCGGAAAAGCCCCGAAGTATCCCAAGCGCCTGAAGATGCCCGGGACTTGGGGGATAACCATATTCATAGGCGCGCCACACGCTGGGAACTGAATCTGCAAAAAAGATCTCCGCAAAACCGGAATAGCCGTAGGAGGTGGAGATCGGAGCCCCATCATTTGAATTCAGTTTGGTGTCGTAATAAAGTAAACAGCCACAATTATGCGAATCGCCATCCACCGGGATAAAAAAGGTCTCATACTGTACCTGTTCGTTATCGCCGGGCACACTGCCCAAACTGACACACTGCAGGTCCTGAACGATTTTGACTCCATGGCGGTTGTTCCAGATGGTCCTGATAATATTACCCGGGGCATAATATGTAGAATCCGGGGACGGAAGAGCCGCACAGTCGGGTCCCACCCGGTTCTGCTGTTCCGGGGTATGACTATCAATCTTGTAGATAGAATATGACCAGGGAACACTGGGATAATAGTAGGTTAACTTCATGAATGAACTCCGTCCGGCAGGATCGCCGCCCTGTTCAAAAGCGCCGGTTAACTCGTCCATGACCACATCAACGTAATCATTATCCACCGAAAGACTCATCGGGGACAAAGAACGCCGGGAACCGCTTTCCTCATCCATTACACGGGCCTTCCAACTCTGGTAGGCTACCGGATCAGTGGGGATCTCCTCCCGGTCGAAAGCATAAATAAAGCTGGTTATCAGCAAAACCAAAAGCATTGCTGTGGTTATTCTGCGCACTTCATTCCTCCTTGAAATAAGTTTAAATATTATAGATACTTATTATAAACAAAATTATATACAAGTCAAATAAAATATTGGCTTTTGTTTTTAGCCTCAATAAGGTGAACCAATAAAAAAGCTCCGAATCTTCTATTTACTTTAGATAGACTACCCGTCCGGTCAGATTATGAAATCCCCAATTTACATTGATCAAATAGACTCCGGAACTTATTGAAGCATTAGGCTCCCATTCGAAAGTGTTTTCCGGGGAGGGCGTGGAAGTTTGGTCTGTATGGCATAAAGAGGCTATTGTCCGACCCCTTAGATCGTGTATTTGAATTTTTATAGGGGTCAGATTGTCAAGGGTTGGATTACTAATTTCAATTTGCAGTTTTGAGTTGAACGGGTTTGGATAACAATACAGCCTTAAGCATTCCGGTAAGTTGTACGCGTCCCCGGATTCCGTTCCCAGTTCTTCGGTGAGTACCCACTTTACGGCGTCGGCGATGATTACGGAACCGTCGGTGGCGGTATGGTCCCTGATCTCCACGTAGCCTTCATCGCCGGGGAGGAAGAGGTAGTTTCCCAGGAGATGCCAACCCGCGCCGCTTCCCCGTTGAGAGACCAAAATAGTATCCGGCTCTTCACCGCTGATCATAACGAACACGTTATTGCAGCGGTTGTCGCCGGCGTACCACCACATATAGAGGTTGTATGCCGCATAGGAGGGCAGGGTAGGCGTCCAGGTCGCCCAGTCAGGCGCGCCACCAGCATTGCAATACTGATAATCATTATCCCAGCCATACGTTGTGTCCCATGATCCCTCGATCCATTCGCCGGAATCACGAAAGCCCGTGTTCCCATTATCCACAATGAAGGAGTCGGTGCCTTCAGGGATATAGCTTAACCGGTTAGCCACGGAGTCCCGGATCATGGGTAACATGGGGTAGAAGTTTGCGCCGGGGCAGTCGGTATCGTCCATATCCCGGTGACCACAGATGATGTTATATGTTCCGTCCACGTGCCAGCCGGTTCCGTGTGGGTCCAGTTCGCGCTGGTCGCATTTCCAGGCTAACAGCGAATAGATTGCCGGCAGGGTAGCATGGAGGATGGTGTCAACCTCGAAATTACCCAGTACGGAGTAGCCCATTGCTCCTGTATTATGACCGCTAACGTGAGCGCCCTGCACGTCCAGGTTAGCCAGATCGGCACAGTAGCGCCCCTCGTAAATATTGCCAAGGTGATCCAACAGAAAATTATAGCCGATATCATTCCACCCCCGGGTATTGACGTGGTAATTCCAGATACCCCGGACGGTTGCAGCCGGGTCGGAGGGGGTAGATGTTGCCCCGGCGGTATGGTGGGTCACAATATGATGAGCATTCACATAGTAGGGAACCCCGGATGCGAAGGTATCGGGGATTGGACAACTCCAGGCGTAGCGGCTGATATAGGGAGGCATGGGGTAATCCAGCACCGCGGCATAGGAATTATACAGAGGATATTCGGTGGTACCACAATCCATAAAAACGAATTCTACCCTGTCGATCCGCGGTGTCAGGTTCCCCGAGGCTTTCAGCCGGAACTCTGCCCTATAATTGTGAGCAGGTGTATCCCCCGGGAAAAAAAAGTCGCCGTAAAGGTATCCGTCTTTCGGCCCTTCTTCATCATTGGGACCTATCTCATCATCGATCAGGGGACCCTCCCAACTCTTGCCATCGCCTGACCAGTAAATACTGGCTGTAATTTTAGTACCCGGGGGCATTTCGCCGGTAAGCCGCAGGGCAAAACCCGTAAGATTCTCAATTGGCGATCTCGCTATATCCGTTTCAAAGTAGCCCGGTTGGCCGGTTCCCCGGTGGGAGACGGTAATGTATTCTGTGGGGAATTGCCCGCCCACAAGGAGGCTGGTAAACGCAAAAAGGATTAATGCGATTTTATACTCTTTCATGGGATTACTGCTCTTTTATGTTGGACAATGGTTCAAAATATCCTAAGTATTTACCGGTTTTATAGTTAAATTTTTATACTTTAACACGAAAGCAATCGTCGTTACCACTGTTAAAACAGTGGCAATGCTTAAAAACACATACTTAATAATGGACAATACCTGGATCCCGCTACGCCATTCAGCGACGGAAACAATAAAAGCTATGCTCCAGGAAAGCGGACTCAACCGGCCTATAAAGTTGGAGCGCGTGACCACTCCATATTTTAATAAGGCCCTCGAGGAAACAAGCAACATCAGGAGATACCGTGTTCCGATAAGGAGAATAAACCATGGCGACATTATTTTAAGAACGATAAGAGTAATGGCAAAAGTCAATATTATTATTTTATCCACAATGGGATCGGCGAGCATACCGTAATAAGATATCTGGTTCAATTTTCGGGCCAGCATGCCATCCAATATATCGGTAATGACCATTACTGTTCCGACTATAATAGCCGGCCAACGGCCTAAAGTTGGGATGCGAACCAGGAAGAACACCGTCAAAGGAAGCATGAGGATTCTGGACAGGGTCAGGATATTGCTAACGGTGAATATTTTCCTAGTTACCTGCGACTCAGCTACTGGTTGATTTGAGCAGGTCTGCTGCAACTTCTCTGGCATATTTTTTATCCTTTTCCAGGCCGATCATTCGGGTAAGTTCGTTCACCCGGGCTTCGCCATTAACCTGGTAAACTTTTACCTGAGTTCGGTCACCGGTCTCATATTTTTCGATCATAAAATGTGTTCCGGCCTGTGAGGCTATCTGATGTAGATGGGAGATAACTATGATCTGATGTGACTTTTCGAGCTTTTTCAGCTTCGCACCGATCCGGGAGGCAGTAATTCCACCTACTCCGGCATCAATTTCGTCGAAAATAAGCACCGGTAGATGATCGCGTTCAGCCAGAATACTTTTAAAACCCAGCATTATCCGGGAAAGTTCGCCGCCTGAAACTATCTTATGCAGTGGACGCAACTCTTCTCCGACGTTTAGCGAGATCAGAAATTCGACCCTATCAAATCCATCCGGAAAAAGCTCCGTAGGCTCATTTTCAAAGGAAAAATCGCTGTTTTCCTTTTTCTCATAAGTGAAATTCACCTTAAACTTTAAATTTTCCAGGGCCAGTTCACTCAATTCCCCTGATAGTGCAGAGGTGATCTCATTAGCTGCTTTAAGACGATGTTCAGATATGGCTTCCGCGCCCTCTTGAAGCCCCGTCCGTCTTTTTTCCTTCTCCAGAAAGACTGTCTCGATTTCCTTGTTCAGTCTGGAGAAGTCCTCCTCCTCCCGGCAAAGACCCTGGCAGAAATCTATTAGCTCAGGAATGCTTCGCTTGTACTTCATCTTGAGGTCGCCCAAATAAGCCAGCCGCGAACGGGCTTCTTCGGCGGCGCCGGGGTCGTACTCCAGGGTCCCAGTATAACGGTTAAGAAAGCTTATACATTCGTTAATCGCATTGCAGGCGGTATCCAGATACTCAGTGGGTTCCTTTAATTTTGCATCAATATTAATAAGTTTAGTCAATTGTTTATTTATCTCCGAAAGCTGATTATAGGCCGAATAATCCTCTTCATATAAACCTGAAAGGGCGGTGTTTGAAACCTGAATGAGTTGTTCCAGATTATCCATTATTCGGATTTTCTCCTTTAGTTCTTCTTCTTCCTCTGGTCGCAGGCCGGCCCGGGTTATTTCCTCCATTTGGAATGTCCTTAATTCTGCTAATTCCTCCATTCTTTTTTTCTGGCGCTCCAGGGATTGAAGTTTCTGAGAAATCTCGCGGTATTCCCTGTAACTCTCCCTGAAGTCTTCTACCTTGCCGGTTATCCCTGCGAAGGCATCAAGCACCTCCAGGTGAAAATCCGGTTCCAGGAGGCTTTGATGCTGATGCTGTCCCAGGATGTCCACCAGGCGCTTCCCGATCTGCTGTGCGGTGGAAACAGAGGCAATCTCATTATTTATGCGGGTCTGATTGTTGGCATTTTTCTTAATAATACGGTGGATTACCAATTCATCTCCATCAATGCCATACTTACTGAAAGCTTTTTGAAGGTGTTTATCCAGGCGAAAAGAGGCGCTGATCATCATTTCTCCCTTTCCGCTACGGATAAAGGCGGGGTCCGACCGTTCTCCCAGAAGGGTTTCTATCGCCCCGATTATCAGGGATTTTCCGGCGCCGGTCTCCCCGGTTAGCACGTTGAAACCCTCCCGGAATTCGATCTCCAAGTCCTCGATCACGGCCAGATTTTTAATCTTCAGCCACTTAAGCATGATATTGGAAACTCCGGTTATTATTGTAAATTTAATGGATTGCCAGACTACGTCAAGTAAATAAAATTCTTCTTTATTACCACTTTTACATCCCACCTTTTGATTTGATAAAAAACCTTGACAATAATCAATAAAGCCTTTTATTTTAATACTTTAAAAGATACTCAAAAAGCAAATAAAAAGATAAAAGAAGAGGAGGTTTGTAAATGAAAAAGATTCTATGGGTTATTCTTGCCCTGAGCCTGGCATTGTCAGTAAACCTTTATGCCCAACTGGACCCGGAACTTTATTCCTGGTGGTGTGGGGATCCCGCGGTTGAGGGATATGATAACCAGTGGTTGCAATTCTTAACAACCGAGGAAATAGACCTTCCTTCCAGTCCATCCGGGAACCTGATACTATCCTTCCAATCCTTTTATAATGTTGAACCCGCAGCGGAATATGAGGATTATGATTCATGGGATGGGATGAACGTAAGGATCTCCACCGATGGGGGAGGTACCTTTCAAATCATTGAACCGGTTGGCGGTTATCCCTATGAAAGCATGTATGGCTTTGGTTATAACGGTGAAGGAATCGGGGTGCCCGGTTGGGGCGGAGAAAGTGACGGCTGGGAAAATCCCATCTTCATTCTCAACGATTTTATCGGCCAAACGGTCAATATTCGCTTTGCCTTTGGTTCAGACCCGGCTTATTGCACCATTAATTATGGTGATGGTCCTGGTACCTGGGACCCCGATATGTTCGGCTGGGTTATAGACGACATCACCGTGCGCGACGATGATGATATTTTCTTTTTTAATGCTGCCGGGGATACATCCGCAATGTATATCTCAAATGCCTTGATCGCTTATGGCGACTACTGGGCCATGACAACCGAAGAGGCTTATTCCCCTACACACAGCTGGAATTGCGAGGCCGGTCATCCCAACCTTTGGTGCGCACTGGTCTCCCCCGTGATCGAGGTCCCTACCGCTTCCGATTCGCTGGTTGTTGTCGAATACATGGTACTCTGCGATTTCGAAGACCTTTCCGGTTCCGGAGAGGGACTTGATGACTATATGATGATGTTCGTATCACCCGACAGCGGCGAAACCTTTTACTGGCTTAACGGGGTCTGTAAATCCGGAATCTACGAGGTAGATACATTTTCCATCGTTAACCAGGAATACGCCGGCAATATCATTCGTACCGTTGATTCACGTACTATCTATGGAACCGCTGAAGTGGCAGACTCGATCCGAAGTTCCGGACAACTCCAGTTCTACTTCATCGTTTATACCGATGATAATGACGATATGGGCGTTGGAGAGGGAATCTTTATTGACGACTTCAGGGTGATAAAATCTATGGCCGTTCACCAGGATATCATGGTTAGCTCCATTGGGTCCACACCCACTAATTTTGACACAGACATCACCTTCGCCGTCCAGATCTACAACAATGGCCTTGATCCCATTGCCAGCATCCCCACATTCTTCAAAATCTATTATTATGATCCCGATGGGGACTCCCTGGTCCTTGACGCAAGTGGCCTGTTCAGTCCTTTCCCATCCCTTTCCCCCGGCGAACACAAAACCCTGCGAACTACATGGACCAGCGACGTACCAGGAGAATACCATTTCGTCAGCTACTCAGCCTTAGGCTCTGACGAGGTTCACGAAAATGACACCATGGAATACGTCTTTAATGTTTACTCCGAGGATACCGTGGAGATCGGTTATGACGATGGTGAATACAATGCTTTCGATGATGAGGGACACGTGGCTTATTTGATCGGGTCGGACTTGGGCGGATTTGATTATGCCGCGGTTCATTGCACCTCTCCTTTTCATAGTTATTCGATAATGCAGGTTAAATGGTACTGTACCAGTTCCGTTCCCATTCTGGTTCAGATACTTTCCTCAATCGACGATACTCCCGGTGATCTTATCGCCGCAGATTCCATTTATGATCCAGTACCAGGTGGCTGGCAGACTGCGGATATAGGCCCATTCGAAATTGACGAAACGGATTTCTTTATCGCCTTCTCCGCGTTTGAAGAGAGTACCGGCTTCGCCGTTTACGCGGACACCTCTTCCCCCATCGACGAACGCTCCTGGCTAAATTCCTCCCCCGATCTCTATAACCTTGGTACTATAGATTTTATGATCCGGGCAGTTGTTACCACGGGCGCAACCCGTTATGCCTTTTCTGAACCACGGGAAGAGAGACCCCTCTCTCATTGCGAATTATTCCGGGGGCCAAAAGACCCCTCCAACCTGCTCCGAATAAGGACTTTCCACCCCATGATAGATGAAGACACATTGTACTTCACCGAATTTGAGGATGGCGAAGCCGGATGGTGGCATTTCGACTTCACATACGAAGCATCCCTGAATACCTTCTGGCATCCCGATACCTTTATGCACTATACAGCGATTGGCGAGAAACCGCAGATCCCTTACTCTTTCTCTCTCAGGGAAAATTACCCCAATCCTTTCAATGCGGTTACCACCATATCCTATTCCCTCGCTGAAAATTGCCTTGTAACCCTTGATATATACGATGTTCTCGGTAAAAAGGTATGTTCCCTGGTAAATGAGGCTCAAGGGGCCGGCGCATACCGGGTTATGTGGGAAGGGAACAATGACCGTGGCGAATCTTTACCTGCCGGCGTTTACCTCTACCATCTTTCCACGGATAAGTTCGAAGCTACAGATAAAATGCTGTTATTAAAATAAGTTAATACCTGAGGAAAATTAAAAGCCACCGGCCAAAAACCGGTGGCTTTTTTTATTTTAAAAACACCAACTTATTATTTATTTGGATATCCTTAATTGAGGCTCTTATCAGATAGACCCCGGAGGGCAGCGCTGGATCAGGAGACCAGATAAAACTGTATTGTAAAGTTGATGACCGGTATGCATCTAAGTACTCATAAACAACCTTTCCATTCAGATTGTATATTTTGATGAGTACTTTGCTTCCATGCAGGATTCCGGGTTTAAATAAATCCCCATATTCAAGCTTGATAACCGTTGAATAATTGAATGGATTCGGATAGCATGTAATATTTATTTTGTCAGGCATTAACGGTAGGGGTCCGGGCGCTCCGGTTGCTGAGCTAAACCAGTAAAGATTGGGAATAGAGTCGTATTCATCCCGCCAAATGTCTAACATCTCTCCCAGCGTTCTGAATTGCAGCCATCCGGTTTGGGAGAATTCCTGCAGATCATTAAGGGTTTCTTTGAAGGTATTAGTATATTCAGTACTTAAGGCTTGCTGGGCGATGAAAACGGTAGCCGTATAGATCTTTCCCGACTCCAGTAAACCGCTTATCGATTTGTTAAGCAAATCTCTCACTCCTGTCCATGTGCTTCGATAGCCCCCTATATGAGGTAATGGCGCTGCATCATTGTGTGTGAAGAAATCGTATCGCTCCGCTGGTTTCCAGATTCCGGAGACCCACAGTGTATCTTCATCGATATGTAGTGAAGTAGCCGCTCCCCAGAGTGCCAGGGAGGTCCAGCTATAACCAGGGAATGAATCTGCTATAATAGGGAATAGAAAGTTATCATAGACCGAGTTTTCATAGGGCCAGGCGATAAAACCGCCTGCTATACGGGAAGGCATTACTCCCAGCCCTTCGATAAAATGGGCTACATCGGCGTAGTTAAAGCGGGACTCGTGGGCATGTGGGTCTATCTCGAATTGAAGGGAGTCTTTCATATATTGAACGATATTAAGGCCACATGTTCCCTCTCCGGTATCGAAAAGCGCAACCGCCCTTGCAAAATTCCAGTCGGTTTGCCAGTTCAGTCTCAGGTTATATTCATGGAGCATATCTGCGAAGTTCAGAAGTTCAGAGCGGTTATCCAGGAATGCAATCGGAGAAGCGGCATAATCCGGGTCGCCGGGTGGCTCCTCGTTATGACTCACCAGACTGACATATATTGGGGGCAAGCCCGGAGGCCGTATAAGGAGCACCCGTTCCAGATTCCGGTCCTCCCAGACATTGAAAAAGGTGCGGTCGGCCATCTCCAGTATTCCGGCTACCGTCCCCGCCTGGCCATTGGTGGTTTCCGGCTCTGCCCATGCATTAATATTTAACCAGTTCAGAGGCGCAATGTTCGCCGGATTATCGGGGTATTCAATGATAGATGGGAAATATTCCTGTATATAAGCCCTGTCCGGATTAAGTCTCGCCCACAAATTATTGCGCCGGAATCCATTATAAGCATTATGAATATGCACCTTATCCGGACTGACCTGAACATGATCATCCTCTGAGAAGACCTGCATAATAGCAAGGCTGGGAGAATAAAATGCCATACTGTCGTAATGATATACTGCGGAACGCAGGAACCAGAAGGCTTCCGCGGAATCGGGCGTGGCGATACTATCCGGCCATGCTCCTGAACCCAGTTCCAAATATAGTGCATTGGTTACCGGCACAGAGTAGTAGTAAAGACCATTGCTGCCTTGCAGACAGGTGAATATAAAATCCTCTGTGGTATCGATGATCCCGTTGCCGTTAAGGTCAGGAGTGGTGAGTTCACCAACGCTGGTTTCATCATATAATCCATTACCGTTCCCGTCCAGAAATACCGCCCATGGCACATTGGTTCCAAACTCATCGGTTTCCGCAGTCGGATCGTAAGCGATACGGGAGAGGTCTATCTCTGATTGTGTATCACCATAAGCAATATACCATGGGTTCTTGTAATCATCATTAGGGAAACCGTTTCCATCACCATCTATCTCTAAAAAGCTTTCGTGAAAACCCAGATCGGGCAGGCATGTCTGCGGTGAGGTTGGATTTTCTTTCCCTACCATATAATCGACCAGGCCTCCTGTCTCTGGACCGAACATCGATAATGCGACCACCCCCATGTTACCCCCATTGGAAACCATTGTCATGCCCACATTGGAAGTATCAACCACCACACCCGGGAAGAGGTCGGTAATATAGTCGCCTTCGGTATCAGCTATCTTGCCGGCTGCAAATCGAATAACCTCCTTAAGCGCAAAGAGACAATTTTTCCCCCGGAGATCATATACCCCTTCAGTACTAACGCCTTCAAATGTTATTCCGGGCATAAGAAAGGTAATGTAAACCATCCCATTCTCCACAAGTTTCAAGTTTGGTGCGCTGAATCCACCGGCATCCCAGCCTCCTGGCAGATTTATTATTACGGGGGATAGTGCAAAATGCCGCCCACCTCCTATTGGGTCATAGACCTTTATCCCTACCGTACCACCAAGCGAATCCGAATAGACCTCAGTAACAACCGGTAAGGCCATTGAAAAGCCAATAAAAATAACTAAAAATGTACATATAAATATTAATACTTTCACCTTACTCCCTCTCTATTCGTAGCCTTGTTTTTTTTTAAGATACACCTATTCTAAAAAGGAAACAATAAAATATTGATTATTCCAGGAAACATTGGGTTATATCCATAAGGACGCCTAAAGGATATTATAAGGGTCCACATTCACGTTCAGTCTGACCCCCTTTTTTACTCCCCTTACCAGTACCTTTAGTATTGGGTATATCCCCTTTAGACAGTTGCCTTTAATTATCAATTGCCAGCGGAATTTCCCCTTTATCCGCTCAAATGGTGCCGGAGCAGGTCCCATGATCTCAATTCCGGACATATCGTTAGTAACTTCTTTAAGGTCCCTGGCAAGGGCTGTTATCCTGGTCACCACGCTGTCCTTTTTGTCGCCAACTGCGGTTATCAGCAACATTCTGGTGAATGGGGGGTAACTCTTTTCCTTGCGGAGCATTAATTCCTTTTCGAAAAATGCCTTATAATCATGCCGGAGGGCCAGTTCAAGTGCATAGGAATTGGGATTATATGTTTGGATCACTACCTCGCCGGGCTCCTTTCCCCTGCCAGCGCGGCCTGAAACCTGCATGAGAAGCTGAAAAATGCGTTCCGCCGAACGGAAATCGGGCAGTGAAAGTCCAATATCGGCGTTGATCACCCCCACCAGTGTAACCCCGGGGAAATCCAGTCCCTTGGCTATCATCTGTGTTCCCACCAGAACCGTACCCGGTGATCCCGAGAAATCATCCAGTAATTCCGCTGCCGACCTGCCACCGGCGGTAACATCCTGGTCCATTCTGATAATCCGCTCGTCCCCAAAGTAGTCCAGCAAATCCTGTTCGATACGCTGTGTTCCCCGTCCTTTATAGCGGATTTTGGTAGATTGGCACCGTGGGCATACATCCGGGGCCGGCTCCTCATGACCGCAGTAATGACACCTCAATTTTAAATCATTTATATGATAGGTCATTTGAATATCACAATCAGGGCACTGGGCGATATAACCGCATTCCGGACACTGTAAATAACTGGCATACCCCCGTCGGTTCAAAAGCAGAATGGTTTGTTGTCCCCGTTCCGACTGTTCTGAAAATTTATCCCTTAAATAGTATGAAAAAGATGTGAAATTCTTTTTCTTCCGTTCTTCCCGGAGGTCGATCAGCTTTATCTGGGGGAGTGTACCGCCTGTAACCCTGAGTGGCATTTCAAAAAGCTTGTACTCTCCCTGCCGGGCTTTGTAATAAGATTCCATACTGGGTGTTGCACTACCCAGGACTACCGTAGCCTTTTCCAATTTTGCCCTCATAATTGCCACATCACGGGCATGGTAACTGGGAGATGGTTCATCCTGTTTGTAGGAACTGTCCTGTTCCTCATCAACAACGATTAACCCAAGATTTTTTACCGGAGCAAATACCGCTGAACGTACACCCAGGGCGATACTGCGTTCTCCCTTCCTAAGCTGCCTCCAGTTGTCGTAGCGCTGTCCCATTGATAACTGGCTGTGCAGAACCGCGACCTGGTCCCCAAATTTGGACTTGAAACGGCCCCATACCTGCGGGGTCAGGGAGATCTCCGGAACCAATATCAAAACCCCCTTTCCGAGCCTTAAAGCATCTTCCGCAGCCTGCATATATATCCTGGTTTTCCCGCTGGCGGATACCCCATGCAGTAAAATAACATCGCCTTCATTGCCCTTTAGAGAATCGTTTAACATCTTCAACGCGCCCTGCTGTGCCTTTGTTAATACTACACTCTTAAGCTCCTCCTCTAACCAACCCTTCTCCACATCGCGGTAAATACCCTCCTCGTAATCCCCAAGATAACCCTTATCTATCAGAGCCCTAACAACAGAATAACCGAATAGCTTTCCCAGAAGGGTATAACCAACCTCTCTATCTGGTTCCTTTAAAAAGTAGGAAATGATCTCCTTCTGTTTAACAGATTTTAATCTTTCTCCCTCTTCTTTCAAGCGGGACAGGAAATTATCGGTATTTTCCTTCAGACGAAGATACCTCTTGGTTTTGGGTTTTATCTTTTTTTCGAACTCAACCTCCGTTCTGATTATCCCTTCTTCTTCAAGCAGATTCAGGTAATAGTTTATATAGCTTTTATTGACTTTTTTCTGGAGACTTGTCAAGTATAAACAGCTTTCGTCCTTCAGTACCTGCAGGATACGGTCGGTTATTTTGTCGAATTTCTGGTCTGGTAATTTCAAAAGGGTGATCTTTTTCCGCAGGCCAACCTGGGTGCCCGAAGGAATTGCCGCTTTAATAACCTCTCCCAAAGAGCAAAAGTATTCTTCTGCCACTTCCTGGTAAAGCGAAAGTATCGATTCATCAAACAGGGGCGTATTGTCCACAACGTCCCAAATCGGCTTGGGGGAATCATAATCGGGGATATCCAGGAGTTTAACAACGAACCCTATTCTACCACCCCGGAGCAGGGGAACTACTACCCTGCTTCCCACTTTTACAACTGATTCGAACTTTTCCGGTATTCTATAAGTAAATGGCTTACTGTAGGGTATCGGTATTGCTACGTGAGCATATTCAGCCATTTTATTCCATTAATTCCTGTATCTTCTTTTCCGCATTTTCCAGGTTTGTCTTATCGCCTAACTGGTCATAAACGGTCTTGATCTTTTCCCAGGTGGGAAGATGGGTTGGATTCACTTCAAGAACGTCCTCGAATGCCTTACGGGCCTCTTCCCATTCCCCGTTTTCCATAAAACCCAGTCCCTTGCTGTGGAAAAAGGCCACGGTGCCCTCCCTTGTCTTGCCCATTTTGCCGTAACTCAGACCCAGGTGTTCCCAGGCATTCCGGTAATCACCGTCCACTTCAATGACCGCTTTAAACTTTTCAATAGCTTCCTCGTATTTTTCCATTTCCTTTAAAGCACCACCCCAGCCAAGCAAGGCATTTTTATAGAGCTCATCTTGCACGGTAGATTTTTCAACCACCATCTTGAAGTTTTCAATTGCCTTATCCGGCATCTCGCTAATAATGTAAATCCGGCCTATCTCAAAGAGAAGCTCCAGATCGTCAGGGCTTAATTCAGCAGCCTTTTCGAATGCCGAAAGGGCTTTTTCCCAATCCTTATTATTACTGTGTATTATCCCTATCTGAATCAGTATATCGGTATTCATCGAATCCTTTGACCGCAGATAAGTAAGAACATCCAGGGCTTTTTCGTATTCGTCGTCACCCATCATATAGGAAACATAAACCAGCCCTGTTTCAACATCTGTATCGTCCCTTTTATAGGCTTTCCCATAGGCCTCTTTCGCCTTCTGGTCCTGGTCGCTTTGACTGTAAAAATAGCCCAGGTTTTTGTAGCCATCCGCATTGGTTGAATCAATAAATATCGCTGTTTCGGTCCATTTCAATGCTTCTTCAATATCCCCCTTCTTGCCGGCATTGATCCCACGGTTAAAAGCCTGTGCCCATTTTGATTCCCGCCAGCGTTTAATCTCCGGCGCCAACTCCGGCTTGTATTCAAGGGCCTTTTCAAAAGCTACAGCCATCTCCTGCAGACTGTCCATCTCAGCATAAACCTGGCCCAAAAGATAATAGGCATCACCGTTTACCGGGTTTATACTGAGCTCCTGATTCAACTGCTCCTTGGCACGGGCCCATTCCTTCTGCTGAATATAAACCTTGGCACCCTCTACATAAGGACTGCCGCAGGATATCACTAAAACCGCCAGAATGCTTATTAACAAAAACCAATACCTCTTCACTTCTCCTCCTTGATGAGAGAATTCTATTTTTTTATTCATACTATATTATATAAAGGCTTTATTTTATTCAAGCATTTTTTTTGTTTACTTAAATATATTATTAAAATATTTGACCTGTGCAGTCCACTATGCTATTTTAATAATATAGCGAAAATATTCTTCAAGGAGGGTTTACCATGAAAAAAGTGTTCTGCCTGGTGATTCTAATTTTATTTTCTTTATGCGTCATTATAGTTAATGCAGATGAATTGGAAATTTTCAGGGAATTTTATGGTGAGGGAGGTTATTTTGGTTGGTCATTATGCGGGGCGGACCTGAACGCGGATGGCTTTCCCGACCTTGTAGCCGGGGCGCCAATGTACTCGGGTTCTATTGGGTCCAGCCAGGGCCGTGTCTATGTTTTCTTTGGAGGCCCTTCTATGGATACGATACCGGACCTGATCCTCGATGGTACGATGGTTAGAGAGCAATTCGGAATAGCCGTATCGAATGCCGGCGATCTTAACGGAGATGGTGCCGATGATCTTATTGTAGGGGGTAATGTTACCTCTGATATCGGCGGTGCCTATATTTTCTATGGTGGAAGCCTTCTTGACGAGCATCCCGACGTAGTGATGATGGGTGAAGAACGGGTAGATAATTACGGTTATTCGGTGACCGGGGTGGGAGATATCAATGACGACGGTTACAGTGATGTTCTGGTTGGAGCCCTTTACAATGATGAGAGGGGACCCCGTACAGGAAGAGCATATCTTTATTTTGGCGGAGAGGATATGGACTCACTGCCCGATTTGATATTTACAGGGCGGGACAGCCTGGACGATTTTGCCTGCCACGTAGATGGCAATTATGATTTCAATAATGATGGCTATCCTGATATTTTTGCCGGTGCGGTCCAGGCGGGATGGGCATCCTCATTCGTACCCGATTCACTGGTACGGCCCGGTGAAGCCATCCTATTCTTTGGGGGACCGGAACTACTGGACAATATCGAAGACATAGTCGTTAACGGAGAAAATCCCATGGACTTTTTCGGTGGTACGGTGACAGGCATCCAGGATTTTAACAATGACGGATATGACGATTTTGCTGTTGGTGCCTACCATTATTCAGGTATCGATACCGTCGCCGGCCGGGCATACATTTACCTTGGTGGCACCAGCCCCTCTACAGAACCCTTTCTTTATTTAAATGGCTATCTTGTTAACGAAACATTTGGGGACGTGGTCGCCGATCCCGGTGATATAAATGGCGATGGTTATGGAGATCTCGCAGTTGGAGCATCTATTAACCGCGCTACAGAAGAGCATACCGGATTAATTTATATCTTTTATGGAGGCAGCGTTCCGGATACCATTACCGATATTATTTTAACTGGTGAAGGAGAAGGCGACCGCTTCGGTTGGTCACTCGAATCATTGGGTGATATTAACGGCGATGGCTTACCCGATATCGCAGTATCCGCGCCCAATAATGACGAAGCCGGTTTGAACATGGGAAAGGTATATGTTTACCTGGGCTTTGCATCTGGACCGCCAAGGGCCGAAATAATCCAGCCTTTCGAAGGGGCTATTACCTCCTGTCCCGACCAGGCTGTTTACCTTCTGCTTACCCCGCAAGGCCAAATCGATACCAGCTCCATTGAATTCCAGGTCAATGAAGAATTATACCGTATATCCGATTCCGAACTATCCTATGAGGATTCTATGCTGATTTTTACACCTTCATTTAATTTTGATGATGAAGATTCGGTATTCTTCTGTCTTAATAATTTAAGTTCTATAACCGGGATTTCCATTCCATATCCATTGTGCAGCTATTTTCGGGTGGACCTTTCACCACCACAGATTGAAGAATGCTGGCCGGCATCAGGGGCAACCTGGTTTGGCCGTCAACCCGAGTTTCGATACCGCTTGACCGATAATCTTTCCGGAGTTGACTTCACTAGTATAATGGTATCTTACGCTACAGAAACCGCTGTTTGGGGAGATAGTTCGCTTTTCCTTGACGGAGAATGGTTAGTGTTTTCACCTATTGCCGAGGGTTTTAATCTTGTGCATAACGACTCTTTTCAGGTATGTTTGGAGTTGCTACAGGACTCCCCCGACTATTGTGACCCCAACCAAAACACCGATTTGCCTTTTTGCAATTATATAAAAGTAAACCTGTACTGGCAGGCAGAACTAATATTCGAGCAAGCCGGTCTAAACCCTACAAGGCTGATCATTGGTCAGTATCAATTAGCCTCTGATTCTTATGATATCGGTATAGATATCCCTTTAATACCTCCACCGCCTAATACCAGAACCGATGCTCGGCTCATCTGCAATGATCCTGAATTTCCACATATAATCTGGCTTAACAACGACTACCGAGATATTAATGATACTAATATAATCTGGAAAATCTATACCATTGGAGATCAACCGGCAATGATGCAATGGGATCCGGAGGCTTTTCCTGAAGGATTATTTATCCTGCAGGACCATCTTGATATGAAGGCTAACAGCCATTATTTTTATAATCAAGGTGATACAATTTCAATTCAATTTAACTGGCGGCCCCTTAAGAGATTCGATCTTGTACTTCTTGCCGGTTGGAACCTGATTTCCCTTCCTATTTGCCCCAGAGAATATGATATTTCTGAACTCTTTTCCTTCTCCCCCTCGAATATTTACGTCTATAATCCCGATATAAATTCTTATCAAACCCCTGATAGATACCCATCTCCACACGGTTTCTTTCTGTTTTCCAACAACGATACTACCATATCTTTTATAGGCGCTCCATTATACAATTACACCATTGACCTTAAAAGAGGTTGGAATCATATAGGTTCAATTTGGGATACTTCAGGATTTATATTAGAAAACGCTGTTGTCGATCCTGAGGGCTCGATCTTCCCGAATTCACTATTCTATTTTAACCCGCTAACTGGTTATATTGCATCTGATTTCATTAATATGGGATACGGATACTGGATACTATGCAGGGAACGTTGCACTTTCCAGATAAATAT
>JAFGGQ010000037.1 GCA_016930435.1 bacterium | reverse complement strand
GATACCGGGAAGGGTTAGGGTAGCGTGCAGGCCTGCCATTGCCGCCATCAGGATGATCAGATTTAAAAGCAGAGCCACGTTTGCAACCAGCCCCGCGCCTTTATAATAAATAATGATAAAGATCACGACCAGTATAAAACCTAATAAAGTCGCAAAAACCCCTTTGCGGATGGAGTCTTCACCCAAAGTTGGACCTATTGTTCGTTCTTCAATTACCTTAAGAGGAGCAGGTAATGCACCAGCCCTAAGCACAATGGCTATCGCCTTCGCTTCATCAAGAACAGGAATTCCGGTAATCCGGGCATTCCCGTCACGTATCTTAACCTGGATGACCGGGGCAGTGTGAACCTTGTCGTCAAGGACTATAGCCAGACGCTTTTTGATATTTGCGCCGGTTACCTGGGAAAATACTTTGGCTCCGGCCTTGTTAAATTTCAAGTTTACTACAGGTTGATTAGCGGCTTGCATATCAGCGCTGGAACCCAGCGCAAAACTGGCATCCTCAAGGTACTTCCCGGTTAATTCCGCTTTGTCATTCAAGAGATAAAGGAATCTAAATTCCACACCGGTGCGAAGGGTCTGGGTTCGGCTGCCCCAATGGAGTTCGCAGCCCTTGGGAACCAGCTTGCTAATGTCCGCATGCTTTAATATCCTTTTTACATCGGCCTCGCTGTCCTTGGAGACCATGAACATGGAACCATCCTCCCAGTAATCAATAAGACCAGTAAAAGGTTTCGTCGTAATGACCTCTTCTTCTTCATCAATATCATAGGGGATATCCAGGCCGGTGCTTTCACCTTCAAAAATATCCTCTGTAGTAGTGGGCTTTTTATCTTCAACTGACTGGGTAGAATCTTGCTCGGTTTTTTCAGCCTCGGCAAAAATATCCTTTGTCTTTCCTACTATAATATCCGAATCAGACTCGGTCTTCTCTTCACCCTGCGACTCAATATCCATTGGTTCCAGGGATGTCTCGTCAATTTCCATGCCAAGTATTTCAGGATGGGCAACCAGAAAAGTATCCATATTGAAGGCGAACTTTTGAAGATCACCAGGCTGGCTGAGTAACTTGAATTCTAAAAGCGCCGTTTCCTGGATGAGTTCCCGTGCCAAATCGGGATTGTCTATACCGGGTAACTCAACGATGATCCGGTCGGTGCCCTCTTTTTGGATTACCGGCTCGGAAACACCAAACTGGTCGATCCGGTTTCTAATTATCTCCAGAGCTTCATCAGTCGGGTCTTCTTCCAATTCGCCTTCGATCTTGTCCTTGTCTATTTCCATAATGATGTGCATGCCACCCTGAAGATCCAGACCAAGCTTGATAGCCCTTTTCCTTAAAGAAGCAACCTTTTCAGGGTTTGCCTCCATTGCCTCCGGGGACATAAGGGCCAGTCGAAGGGTGGGAATAAGAAAATACAACGAAACGGCAAGGATTACTAAAGTTATGATAAACTTTATTTTAATGTTTTTCATCTATCCTCCTTAAAATATTGGTTCCAGATTTAAGCCACTAAATTTAACTGGAAGATTATTAGATGTCAATTAAAAAATTATACAAGGATAATATAGTTTATTTTAATAATATTATTGAAATATCAATTCAATAAATAATCATTGATAAGAGCTTAGATTGGTAAATAACGGTTCCTATTACCTGGCCAGGATCAGGGTGCCATTGCAGATTACCTTCCCTCCTTTTTCGATAACGTATATGTATAAACCCTCCGGGAGCAACTTTCCTTTTTGGTCAAGACCCTGCCAGCTTCGCCCAAGAAGATCACTATAACTGCTGATGGATTCTATGTGGGTGCGCCAGACCTCAACATTGCGGTCAGAGAAGATTATCAACTCCGCACCCTCCGAGAACATATTTGGGTAATCAAATATAGCTATTTCGTTGTATCCATCACCGTTCGGGGTGAAGGGATTGGGATGCACGAAACAAGCAACCAGGGGTTCAATAAAAAAAGTCCAGCAGTGCCGGCTGCAATTCGGGGGACAGTAATCCGGCCGGTCACAGGCATACAAGCATACCTCAATAGTATCCCCCGGTGAAAAGACGATGTTCAACAACTCGGTATTAATGGAAATAAAGCCTCCCTGGCTGTCTTCGGAGCAATCCCAGTGAAATTCCTGGATGTTTAGTTCCAGTTGGTTTATGGAAACGATTACTGATTCTGGTTGGGTACCGCTCAGGCTGTCATAAACCTGCATATAGAAAAGGGGGGTATTATCCTGGATCATAATCTCGCCCGGTTGATCAAAACTGGATACTGGCGGTGTAAAATCCATAGTAAAGCTCCAGGCGACAGGATTCTGAAGCTCGTTGCCATAGATGTCCCGGGCCTCTAAAAGGCTAACCTCAACTACTTGTCCGTTTGCCCAGAAGCCGCTATCCGGCCGAAAGACGAGAAGAGATCCAGCCTCAAAACCAAGAAGAGGAGATGTAGTCCGGAAGGGTGTGCCACCAACCTGAAGCAGGATACTCGATTCAACGATGCCATCCTCGTCGATAATTGTTATAATTATATCCTGGTTTACGCAAGCGGAATAGGTATTTGGCAAGGGTCTTATAATGGCCGCCAATGGTCCTTCAGTTTCCACTTTGAAATGCCAGCAGAAAAAACTGTGGTTTGAGGGACAGTAATCATAGTCCGGATTATCCCATACAGAATCTATACAGATGTTTACCGAATCGCCATTCAAAAAGCTGAGCCCGTCAAACCTTAGCGCAGAACCGTTCCAGGAAGTAAAATAATCGCTCCGGGTCAGGCCATTTACCAGGACAGATGTGTGCGATGTGATTGCTGAAGCAGGGTCCACACCTGCCAGATCATCATGGATGTTCACCATGATTGAAGGAATCGAGGTCATAACGATGCTATTAGTTACAGGGATCTCATTCGAAAATTCAGGCGGTAAAGTATCCACTATAAAACTGCCGGAAGTTAAGCCTACCGGGCAACCGGAATCGTCGTAGGCTCGGTTAAGATTAAAGGACACGGTATCATTGTGCCGCCAGGGTGAAGGTGGTACATATCTTAGAATAGAATCCTGAAGCCAGCTCAAGCCGGGGCTGGTGGTGAAAGAGTAATTTGTCCCCTGTACCTCCAGAAGGAGTGTAGTGGTATCTACCCTGGTGCGTGATTGATGAAACCCGATTAATATCTCCTGATATCTGCAAGTGGTTATACCGCCAGGGGGTTGGGGGATCAATAACTCACTGTAAGGTGGGCAGAAGCTTAAATAGAAGCTATCAGAGATTCCGTAACCGGTGACCTCAACAGACACGGTATTTAAACCGGTACAGAAATAAGGAGTAACGTAGGATAAAAAGTAGCAGCAGGTATCGGATGCGATCTCGGTGGCGATGCTATCTACAAGGGCGCTGTAATCTGCGGAGTAGAGATGAAACCAGGCTCCACCGGTGCGCTCTGCAGCCTCAAGATAACCAGTATAAAAACGCCGTTCGGGTGAGTCACCATCCCCTGCCGACCAGAAGAATTCGCCATCACGTGGGGTAACGGGCATGAAATTGATGCCGTTCCGGTTTAGAATATTAACAATGCTGTCAAGGGATTCATCCGTATAATCGAGGTAAGGTTCGCAGGCTCTGTCCACCTGGGGGCGCTCGTCAGTGAAGAGGATAAATATTATCTTTGCACCGCTCCGGAAGGAGAGGTTATCGATGGCATAAACTACAGCGCCATACTGGTCCTCTTCGCGCCCGGACCCGCCAGTGACCTCCCAGGAGGCATCGAATATGCATTCGAATTCATCGAGGGAGGATGCCCACCATTCCGGAGCGCTGGAACCAAAACTGCAGCGCCATCCTCCTGTGTACCAGGTGCGAACTACCTCACGCCGGCCATCCCATTCCTCCTCACAACCATTGTAGCGAACGATGGCAATCCGGTAATCCATACCCGCTAATCCGGCTACGAACACCGGGATGTTGTCCTCAAGCTCGGCAGTTTCATCGTTCATGCTGATACTCATATCTAAAAGCAGCACAATATCCACTAATGAGGATTCCGGAGGGCAATCACCCAGAAGCCGGAAACGATCAGAACTGATCGGGAGACTATTCTCATAAATCCGGAAATCGCCCGAACCCAGACCATGAATGTATCGGCCTTCAGCATCCTGAACACAGACCTCTACATAAACCAGGGAACAATCAGTAGCGTAAATATTGCGGATATAAGAGGCCTGGCCTAAAGCTGAATAGGGGAGACCCAGTAGTATCGAAAGGAAAATTAAAACGGCGCTTCTAATCAGCTGGTTTTTCATCATATCCAAATTGATAAACAAAATATTAATTGAGGATTAAAATAAACAAATTCAAGATAAATGCCAGAAAAATTTTTCAATAGGAATAAGGAAGCCACGAATGCACAAATTACAAAGAACGCCTCGTTTAATAGCGGATTCACCTGGGGATTCTGGCGAAAGAGCAACCTGTTCCCGGATTTACCCGGTTTCAGTTTCGTTAATTATAGGACCATCTGATTGTAAAATATTTTATCACCCTCGATGTTGTCAATGGTTTTTATCTCTTTTTCGGTCCCGGAAACATCGTAAATGTTTGACTTATTAATTAAGGTGATCATTTCATAGCTTTGTGTATATCATCTAAAGGATAGTCTTTGAGGGAAATTTATTTTTTTATTTTATCCCGTCTCCAAATCATCAATCGTCAATCATCAATTTCATACTATCTCGCAAGGATCACTGACCCGTTGCAAACCACCTTATTATCAACCTCGATGGTATAGAGGTAGATCCCACCCGGCATGGCCTTGCCCCGATCGTCTTTCCCGTTCCAGGAACGCTCTTCAAAATCCTTGAAGCTTTCCAGGCGCGGTATTCGGCTCCGCCACACCCGTTCATTACGCAAGGTATAAACGGTCAATATCGCCGGTCGAATGAACATCTCCGGGTAGTCGAACCCCACAAGATCATTAAATTGGTCTCCGTTTGGAGTGAAGGGATTGGGATAGGCGTAGCATTCCACCCGAGGGGCGACGAAGAAGTACCAGACCGAATCGGCGCAGTTCGCCGCGCAATAGTCCGGGCTGTCGCAAGCTTTTAATAAAATGGTAATTGTGTCACCCAGTCCGAAGTATAACCCCAGATGGTTCGGGTTGAAGGTCAGTACACCTTCCTGATCATCGTAATCGAAGTCAATATTGGAATAGGGTATTCCGTCGATCTCTAAGAATATGGAGTCGGGATTAACACCACTAAGGCAGTCCTCCAGTGAAAGCACGATTAAGGGCGCCGGGTCGGTAATGATGATCTCCCCGGGTTGTTCGAAGGTGCTTAGCGGTGCGGAAAGGTCGATCATGAAGCTGATGGAAGGCCGGTTTTCCAGGGCATTACCGTAGATATCATTTGCTTTGATCAGTTCCGCTTCTACTATCTGACCATCGGACCAAAAACCCGCCGGAGGGGTAAAAGAGAGAAGGGTGTCCGGACCGGATAGGAGCAGGTAGCCCGAAGCCATGTCGAAATCCTGCCCGTTCACCTTTACCACGATGGAATCGGCATTCAGGCTGTTATCGGTTGTCAATCGGAAGATGATCTCCTGGTCGTCACAAGCCGAATATGTGTTCGGTTCGGGGAAGATCACCTCTCCGTATGGCCCTTCGGAGGTCACCATGAATTCCCAGCAATAGGTAGTATCGTTAGGGGTGCAATAATCGTAATCAGGAGCATCGGGTAGTCCCACCAAACAGATCTCCACCAGGCTGTTCACCCCGAAGTAGAGACCATGGATCTCCAGCGTCAGGCCATCCCAGTTCAGACTGAAACCGCTCATCGGGGCTCCATTAGTGGTGACTGTCACATGAGAGCAGTTGGTAAAAACTTGGGGAGAGATCCCCGCCGGGGAATCTACAATGCTGATCGAGGGAACGGGATCGGGGTAGTTGACCACACCGCCATCTGGAGGGTCTGGTTGATAGGGGATCGGTGGTTCAAGATCCACAATAAAATAGCATTCCTCAAGCTCCAGGTCGCAATCTCCCTCCTCGATAGCCCGTGAAAAGGAGAAGTGGACCGTATCATAATGTGCCCAGGGGATCAGGGGATCGAAAAGCATGGTATCAGGCAGAATCCAATGCATTTGATTATAATTGGAAAAAATATCATAATTTTCACCAGCGATCTTGAAGATCAGGGAATTGGGAATAAGGGCAGTGTTTACCGTTTCGAAATAGACCTTAACGACCTGATGGGGGCAACTGGTGATTCCGAAGCAAGGTTGAGGCATCAGGATGGTCGGTTCCGGTGGGCAGATACTGAAATAAGTGGCGCTATCCATCCCGAATGGTTCCACTTCCACCACTACCTGAGAGCTTCCGGCGCAGATGTACTCGGACTTAAAAGCCAGAAGATAGCAGCAGGTATCGGCTACGATAGCGGAGGTCACGGAGTCGATAAGGTCGTTAAAGGGATCATAGAGATGGAACCAATTACCCCCGGTGGCTGGACCCAATTCATAATATCCTTCATAATAAACGACATCTCCACTACCGGCGAAATTGCCGTCGTGGGGAGTAACCGGCATTACACTGATCTCATAGTTGATCATGCTATCGATGATCCCCTGGAGACCGGCTTCAGAATAGTCCAGGAATGGTTCGCAGCCGGTTCGAACCTGGGGCCTCTCATCGGTGAACAGAACAAAAATGGTCCTCGCCGAAGGCCTGAACTCAAGGGTTTGAGCTGCATAGACCATGGCTCCGTAAGGGTCTTCATAGCCGGAGCCGGAAGTAAAGAAAGTGGAAGCCTGGAATAAGCAGGAGAAAGTCGTAGAATCATCAGCCCAGTTGTCGGGCCCCTCAGGATCCCAGGTACAAGAGCCCTCAAAATCGGTTCGGACTATCTCCCGAACTCCACTGACTTCAACTTCGCAGCCGTCGAACATAACGATGGCAATCCGATAGTCAGCAGCCGCAATTCCCCGAACAAAACGCGGTATCTTGGCCCGAAGACTGTCCACATCATCATCCATGCTCCCGCTGATGTCTAAAAGTAGCACGATATCAACCTTGGTCACTCCCGGGGGACAGTCCCGGGTCAATTCCCAGGCCGAACTGTTCACCGGTTCGGTATTCTCCCATAAATCAAAATCCTCCCGGGCTAACTCATGGACAAACCCAAAAGTGTCCTCCACGCATACTTCCACATAAACAAGCGAACAATCCGCAGTATAAACATTCGCGATGTTGACGATGCTTTCCTGGGAAAACACGGTAGCCAGTGAAATTAATATTAAAAAAAAAGTAACCCAAATACGCATTTTATCATCTGGTTAAAATTAAGGTGCCGTTACACACTACTTTATCATCCACTTCAATAATATAGATATATATTCCTTCTGGCAAGAGTTTTCCTGAATTATCCTTACCATTCCAGCTCCGTTTTAAAAAATCGCTAAATGAATCGATAGGTCCCACTGGTTTCTGCCAAACCATGATATTGCGAATATCAAAGATGCTTACCTTCCCCTCCTTGAAAAACATCCCCGGGTAATCGAAGATCACTATTTCGTTGTAGCCATCATTATTAGGGGAGAAGGGGTTAGGATGAACCAGGCAGTTAATGTAAGGTTCGATGGTGATATACCAGTTCATGCTATCGCAATTAGGGGAGCAATAATCAGGCTGGTCACAGGCCCACAATGTAAAATACAAAGTATCTCCCGGCGGGAACGGTTCCGGAGGAAGATAATTTAAATAACCCCCGGCTGCATTCCACACGAAATCGCCATCCCTCAATTCCAGCCCGTTGACCTTCAGTACCACCGAAAGGAGGTCCAACCCACTAAGTGAGTCGGAAAGGGCGATAACGATCTCCGGCTGGGGATTGCGGATCATAAACCCTGCCGGTTCCAGGAGAAAAGGCACGGG
>JAFGGQ010000036.1 GCA_016930435.1 bacterium | reverse complement strand
GGTAAAACATTCATATTACCAATCACAAGCCACATAAAAACGAATCCAACAAACCAAGAAAGAAAAGTTGTCTGTATCAATGTAAACTTTTTAGCAATGATATAAATACTAATAGCAAAACATAATGACCATAATCCCCAAATTGCTCCATTAATCGGTTCGGAAGGAAAAATCAATCCCATGCTTTCATAATGTTTTGTCCAATATGATTTTAGCAAAAACTCATTTCTAATAAATTCGGATATACTAATCCAAATTGTCGCTATCAGAATCGGCAAGATTGTCTTCTTAATAGTTTTCATAATCATTGCTTTTTATGTTGCAGTTTGCGTTTCCTATGGTTGCACACAACGATGGCAATAAGAAACGTAGGACATTTCGAAGCACCTACCTATCAAGTTACCAAGCCGTTTATTAAATGTTATTTCGTTCAAATTTAACATTTTTCGCCCTATGTTTTTTATTGCGTGTTGTGTGGCGTATTTCTACTTTTTTTAATCGAGCTTATGTCTATTAAAAACAATGGGACAAGTACAGAAATGTAAGCAAGAAAATCCCAAGTATCAAATGTCGAATCGTAAATCTTAAAATATTGCAAAGTTTCAATTCCGAAACATACTATCAGAAATATTACCAAAGTCCTATTTGGTGTAAAAAAACGTGTCCATGAATTGTTTGTTTTGTATGTGAAAAGTCCACGAAATAATATATAATTCCAAGCAGGACCCGCCATGTCAAGCAAGTATCCCTTCCAAAATTTTCCAAAATCAATCCAAATTGTTGATAATCCTAATATACCCAAAAACACAAGTGCTACAGCCCAATATGGTGCATTCTTGTTATGTTTTGCATCTAAAGTTGATTCCTCCATATTAAGGATTATGCATTTCAAGTTTTTCCTCAATTCTTTTTAGAATTTCTTTTATTTCATTATGTCTTTTGTCCTGTTTAATTTGAAGCATAAAAACTTGAAATGCAATGGGAACAAGAATTACGACTATTACAGTTATTCCGGTCATGATTACTCCTCCTTTATTTAATTAATATTACTTTCATTTATCGTTTTAACAAAGTTATTTCCCGTTATCGTTTTCTAATATGCCACACAACGTCTGTGTAACACCAATTGATGCTATACCTCCTATTTGGGTGTATAACATCAATTGTTGTTATTTTTCCTATCTGATTTTCATCACTCAAAAATATTATTCAGTGGATTCTTTTTCTCATCAATTGCCCTTTTTAGAACATGAGCATATCATTCATTCGGCGTTAACTGATAAATCGACTATGGCGAAACATCAATGTTTCTTATAAACCATGGCCTTAAAACTAAAACTAAAACACCAAAAAAGAAGATTTTACTAAAATAGTCAATTAAAAATATCAAATTGCTGGTAAATAAGCAAGTAGTTTCGGATGACTCTGTCACCTTTCTGTTTTTCGATATTTCAGGCATTATAGTTAATTTCAACTGCATTTTACAGGATAATGGCAAGAAACCCTATGAATTCAATTCAACAAATTCTAACGCAGAATTCATGTCATTCGATAATTATAGATTTAGGTTGACTTTAAACCCATTTGAGTTAATTTTTCAACTATGAATATATTCGATGAAGATCATAAGTATATGGATGAAGCTCTCAAAGAAGCCCGTAAGGCATTTGAAGAGGGTGAAGTGCCTGTGGGCGCCGTGATTCTCGATAGAAAAGGCAATATTCTGGGCAGGGGCCATAACAGGGTCATAGGCACCTCGGACCCCTCTGCCCATGCCGAGATAATTGCAATTAGAAAAGCATGTAGTAATTTGAAATACAGTAAGTTATACGGTACTATATTATACGTTACATTAGAACCATGTCCTATGTGTATGCAAGCAATAGCTTTAGCCAATATATCTAAAATCATTTATGGAGCCCGGGATCCCAGTATGGGAGCCGTTGAATCAGCCTGGAATATGGTCAACAGCAAGATGTTTAAATACCCAGTCCAATACCGGGGAGGAGTAAAGGAGGGGGAGTGCGCTCTATTATTGAAAGACTTTTTTAAAGATATAAGGAGGGAAAAAAAATATGAAAAAGAAATTTCGTGCACTTAGGGTGATTAGCACTATTCTCAAGATTATTGCCTGGATTACTTTGATACTGGGTATCTTAGGCTTTTTTGGGATGATCATCTTCGGGGCTGTAGCGGGAAGAGGTTCCTATGGGTATGGGAATTTTGGTTTTGGTCCCTTTGCAGGTGGAATCCTGGGCGGAATCCTGGTCGGGTTCTTCGTTTTACTCTATACATTCATAATGTTTTTATTTACATTAGCCGCCGCAGATTTTATTATTCTTGCAATTTCGGTTGAGGAGAACACCCGGGAAACCGCATTTATACTTAAGAGTCAACAGGGGGTAAAGGGCAATATCAATCCCCCTTCTCCTGCTCTTCAGGCATCTCCTCCTACTGTCCCCATTGAACCAGTTAATGAATAATACCACTAATAGAAAGAATATTAAGGAGAGGTGGCAGAGTACGGCTTAATGCGACGGTCTCGAAAACCGTTGTCCCGTTAATGCGGGACCGGGGGTTCAAATCCCCCCCTCTCCGTTAATTGCAGTCTGAAATTTTGAAAACCGAAAAGATACTGGAGTTTTTAGCAAGATTTTTGGGGGAACGAGGCTCTCTGAATGATATTAGATTCTCGGAGATCACCTCAGGGGGGTCGGACCGTAAATTCTATCGGATAATCCTCGGGGCTGAGCAATATATACTTCTGGAAAGCGGCGAAGACCCCCAGGGTTTTAAAAACTTTCTTGAGATAAACCGGATTCTTCAGGATATTGGCATAGGGGTACCACGGATACTTCTGAAAGATATTCACTTGAAACTTTTGCTCATGGAGGATCTGGGTTTTCTTTCCCTCTACAAATTACTTAATGAAACTAACCCTTCCGGGGACATTACAGCAATTTACCAAAAGGCGATCGATGAGCTGCTGAGGATGCAGATAGAGGGGGAGAAGCAACTTGAAAGGAATTCTCTACTTCGGAATACTACCTTCGATTACGGGGATTACAGGTGGGAATCGTGGTATTTTACCGCTTATTTTGTTAATCTGTATAGTTCGGTCCGGTGTCCGATAGGTTCTGAGTTAGCCCGGGAGTATCATCAGCTTGCCCGGACTTTGGATTGTGAGCCCCGTTATTTCATGCATCGGGACTTTCAATCCCAGAATATCCTGATCAAGGATGGTCAGATAAGGGTCATTGATTATCAGGGGGCTTGCAGGGGCTGCCTGGCTTATGATCTTGCCTCCCTTATCAGGGATCCATATTATATCCTTTCAAAGGAGCAACAAAAGGATTTGCTTGATTACTATATTGATAAAGCCAATTCAGGTTATAGATTAAAATTGGAGCCGGGCAAATTCCGCCGCATCTTCAATTACGCTTCGGTTCAACGCGGTATGCAAGCACTGGGAGCCTTCGCCTATCTTTTCAGGATCAAGGGTAAACCCCGGTTCGAGCAGTATATAAAAGGCGGAATAATCCAATTATCGCGGTCATTGGACCAGGTTGAGGGTTTAAATAAACTGAAGGGTTTGATCAACCAGTTTAAGGATAGTTGAAGCTGATTTTATTTCCTGTGCCGACCCGAATCGATCCATCTCGCTGCATCCAGAAGATCCCTGGCCCGGTAATCGGGTTTGATATCATCCGGGGAGAGTTGACCGCCTTTGCCCGTTTTCACCCGGATCGCTATTGCCCCCACCCGCCGCGCTAAACCAATATCACTATCCTTATCACCAATAACAATGCATTGCGCGAGATCCAGGCCAAAATTTTCCATGGCTTTGTAAAGAAGACCGGGTTCCGGCTTACGACAGTCGCATACTTTCCTGTACTCTTTAATTATTCCATCTGGATGATGGGGGCAATAGTAAAAAGCGGCGATTGTAATGCCTTCCGGTTCAGCCAGTTCCTGAACCCTGCAGTTAATGATATTCACATCAGCTTCTGTAAAATAACCCCGCGCGACTCCTGATTGATTGGAGACTATAATGATCTTGTAACCTAATTTAAGGAAAATTTTCAGTGCCTCAATGCTACCCGGAATGAATTCAACCTCCTGTGGATCCCTGATAAAATGCCGGTCATAGATCAGGGTGCCATCGCGGTCTATGAATATAGCCTTTTGTTTTTTGCCTTTAGTCATTTTTCCTTAAAAGGTCAAGGGCTTCTTTGAATACCTGCTCCGGTTTAACTGCATCCATACATCTCAGTGTTTGATATTTACAGTGATTTTCACCGTGCTTACTGCAAGGTGAACAAGGGATCCCGGAATGCAGTACTTTTACATTTGTCCTGCCCCTGGGAGTAAATCCCAGAACCGGGTGGGTTGGGCCGAAAATTGTTAGGGTCGGAACCCCCAATGCTGCCGCTATATGGGCGGGGCCGGAATCATTGCCCACAAATAAATTGCAAATAGATAGGTAGCCGATCAATTCCCTGAGATCATCGGTGCAAAGATATTTGAGCTCCGGAGCCCGAGCGTGGGGAGAATCCCAGAACAGAACATTGTATCCTTCACTTGATAAAAGCTGCGCAACATCAAGATACTTTTCTATTCCCCATTCCTTATTTTTCCATTTTGCGTAAGGGTGTATCCCAACGAATTGTTTTCCTATAAAAGGTTCAAGCTGATTAAGACAGGCCGCCTTCTCCGATTCGGTAACGAAAATTTCCGGGAAAAAGGTTTTAACCTGAAATCCGGCTTCTTTTAAAGTCGAAAGATATTGGTCCAATATATCAAGGGATTTTGGGGTAAAGGAGCCTGCGTGGTGAATTAATCTCCATCGCTTCCAGTAAGGTTTAGGAACATGATAGCTAAGGGGGACGTTCAGTATCGCCGATAATATTCTGGAGCGGATGTTATTGTGCAGGTCAATGACCATACTAAATCTCTCACTTCTAAGGGACATGGCAAAGCCAATGTATTTTTCCCATTTCATCTGGGATAGTTCTAATGCGATTATACCATCTATATAAGGATTATGAAGGAGCATCGGAGCATACTCCTTTCGGGTAAGATACGTAATTTTTGAATGAGGAAGAAGTTCTCTCAAATTCCGGAGAACTGGAGTAGTAATAACGATATCCCCAATTGAACTTAACCGGATCACCAGGATCCGTTCAAGAGGATTAATATAGTTTTTTTTCTTCAAATATTGCTATAGCTCTTTAAGTTTCTCCTTAGCCAGGGTTGCCTCATCGGAGAGCCCGTGTGATTTTACAATGGCATTGAAGAACTTCTTGGCCATTTGTTTGTTATCCATTTCCAGGTAGCATAGTCCTATCTTGAATAAGCTGGTAGGGATGTATTCGCTGTTGGGATACTGCGCTTCAACCTTTAAATATTCAGGGATAGCCTCCGAATATTTTTTTTGACTGAACAAGCATTCCCCGATTTGGTATTGGGAATCATCGGCTTTTTCGCCATCGGGCAGAAGGTTCAAGTATTGATTGAAGCCTACCATCGCCAGTTTATAGTTACCTTTTGCCAGATCCATTTCGGCGGTTTTATAGACCTGGTCAGCATTGGGAGTATCCATATAGTTGGAGGTATCCCGGAGGGAATCGGGCAGGGTGCTATCAACCAGAGCGCGTTTATTACGAATAATATCCTCCCGAATGTTTTCTATTTTGCCGGAGAGACTGGATACCTGGTGTCCGCTTTCACGCAGTATTCCTTCCACCATCTGGATTTCTTCCTGCAGGAGTACCAGATAGTTCAACTGCTCGGCGTGCATACTCCGTATCAGTTTATTCTGAATCCGGACAAGGCTATCCAGTTGGTTTAGTTGCTGCTCCAGGCTGGCATTGCTCGCTTCCAGGTAATCAAGCTGCATTTTAAAACGGTTCACATCATCCCGGGTGGCACAGCCTGCCAGCAGCAATGAAACGGTAAATAAGGTAACTGTAAATAAGGTTTTCATCAATCCATAATAACGAATTCAGCCCTTCTGTTTTTCGACCAACAATTTTCATCATGGCCATTGCATACAGGTTTTTCCTCGCCAAAACTGATAGTGGATATGCGGCTGGCATTCACTCCGTAGTTGACCAGAAAATCTTTGGTCGCGTCGGCTCTTTTCTGACCCAGTGACAGATTGTATTGGTTAGTACCCCTTTCGTCGCAATGACCTTCGATCTTAATCTTGGCATCAGGATAAAGCATCAGCATTTCGGCATTTTTGATAAGGGTCTGACGGGCTTCTTCGGTGATCATGTATTTATCGTAGTCGAAGTGGATTTTAGTGAGCACTAGAGGTTCGATTTTCACCGGTTCCACAACGGGCTCTATAACTTGAGGTTCAGGTTCCTCGATGATGGGAGGAGGAACCACTTCCACTTCCTGTTTTTTAGAACAACCGCTGAAAGCAATTAGCAGCGCAAGCAGCAGTAGCATGAGCATTGTGATCCACCCTTTTTTCATAATACATACCTCCTTTGAAAGATTTTACTATATTCACATATTTTACTTAAATTTCCACCTCATTCGGGGCGACCATGTAGGGTCCATATTGTGTGCCTGATATCCGAAAGTAACTTGCTTAACGTTATCCCCGGTCCAATCCATGGTATAGAGCTGGTAGGTACCACCGCGATCAGAGGCGAATACGATATGGTAGCCGTCAGGAGACCACTCAGGGCGTTCATTATTTCCGATGGAGGTCAGGCATGTAGGATTTTCACCGGTGATATCCATAGTGCATACATCGAACTGGCCTCGCAATCGGGAACAATAAGCTATCAAATCGCCTTTCCCCGGTCTCCAACTGGCAAGATCGTTATAATTCCCCATATAAGTAAGCCTTTTCAGATTAGTGCCAACAGCATCGATGACATAAACCTGAGGATTCCCGCTGCGGTCAGAGGTGAAGGCAATTTTATCACCAGTAGGGGACCATGAAGGGGAACAGTCAATCCCGTAATTATAGGTTAAACGGGTTAATCTGCCGCTTCGGGTATCCAGGATATAGAGTTCGGAGTTGCCGTCTTTAGTGAGAGTATAGGCGACCTTTTTCCCGTCGGGGGACCATGCTGCGGTTGAGTTCAAACCCATGAAACTGGAAAGGACGATCTCTTCGTTATTGGTCCAATCGATCATAAAGAGATCCGGATTCCCGCTCTTGTACGAGGTATAGGTCAGGTTAAACCCGTCGGGACCCCAATCGGGATAAAGGCTAATCGAATTATTGCTGGTAAGCTGCCTGGTTCCGTAACCGTCATAATCGGATATGAATATCTCTTTATGTCCGGTACGGGTTGATATAAAGGCGATCTGGGTCTGACAGATTCCATCCTCCCCGGTCAGGAATTTGATCATATCATCGGAGATACGATGAGCTAAACGGCGGATCTGACTTTTCTCCGCTTTATACTTTTCTTCACGCACAAGCTTTGCAGCCGTTATACTGAAAAGCCTGGTCTCTACCTCGACCTCATCATTAAGCTTGAAATTCCCAATAAGCAGCGCATTTACTCCCAATTGACTCCAGTCAAAAAAGGCTATGTCTTCCTTCTTCTTAATATAATTCTGGGGGAAATAGGCAGTATCCAAAATGTCAAAGAACAACGAAAAATCAAGATCATCGGAGATTGTGTTAGCTAATGTACTTTGAGCCTCCTGTATCTCATTGCTCCACTCAACGCCTTCCGGTTGAAAAGGCAATATTGCGATCCTGATCTTGGAAACGCCCCTGTCCCGAATGCCCACATAAACCTCATTCGATTGAGCATTTACCGTTTTAGTCAGGATTAATATTCCCTTGAAAGGAACAATATCAAAAACCAGACAAATAGTTATTATTATAAAATATAATTTCTTACTCATTAATATACACTTTAGTTACATAAAAAAACCTATAACAACAAATTGTCAAGAAAAATTTGAATTGTCAACCCAATTATTTGTAATTTTCCATTTACGGTATATGTTCAAACTGAAAATGAACTCCCAGATGGTCTCCCTTATATTCCACTGGAAGTTCCGGAAAGGGCTCGGATACCATTATAGCTCGTAAGGCGCTTTGATCAAAGAGTGAATTACCGGACCTCTTTTCGATTTTCGCATTGTCAATCGTGCCGTCTTTGAGTATCCTGAAATAAACTACTGTTTTTAAAGCTAACCCTCCGCTGCGTATAGGGTTTTGCCAGTTATTTGTAACCTTGATGATCAGCAGATTCAGATAAAAATCATCATTGAAGTCAGGTTGGTCAACGGATATCTTTGAATCGCCTGTACCTGGTTGGCTTTGCGGCTCAGGTTTTGGTTCGGATTCTTTTTTCTTTGGTTTGATCTGTTTTTTGGGTTCCGCTTTGATCTTTGGCTCTTCTTTAATTACTGGTTTTTTTTCTTCGATTGGCTCAACTTTTTCGGTTTTTTCAACGGGTTTAGGCGCGGATAATATCTTGACGGTATATATTTTCCGGGGGGGCTCCATCTTGGTCTTAACAAGGCTGGAAAGACCCAGGGCTATAATAAGGATAAGATGGGCAGCAAATGATATGGTGAATTCCTTTCTCATTTATTCTTTTCCGGAATCGCAACTAAACCCAAATTCTCTATTTCCGCTTCCTTGATGTACCCGATCACCTCCATGATCAATCCATAGTTCAAGCCCTCATCAGCTTTAAGATTGACCTGTGAGATATTGCGAACTTCCTTTAACTCCTTTATCTTACTGGCAAATTCATCTATGCTCATTGGGGTTTTGCCCACATAGATAATTCGGTCCTTAGAGATGGAGATAACAGTTGCTTCTTCTTCGTAAGAATGTGCAGCCCTGCTTTTGGGTAAGTTTAAGTCCACCTTGCCGTGCATCAGGGGAGAAGCGATCATGAAGATAATCAGCAGCATCATAGTAATATCCACAAGGGATGTGATATTCATCCGTGAAGTAGCTGTATATTTTCGGTTAGAGTTACTCATCAGCAATATTCTTTTTTGATGGTGGTGATTATTGTGGATGCGAATATATCCAACTTGCTGTTCAGTCCCCGGAGTTGGCCCATAAAATAATTATAGCCTACAACAGCGGGAACCGCTGCCAATAATCCTATAATAGTTGTAATAAGGGCTTCCGCAAGGCCGGGGGCGACTACGGGCAAACTGGCCGAAGCCTGCTGGCCGATCTCCCAAAAGGCTTCTGTAATCCCCCATACTGTACCTAATAAGCCCAGGAATGGACATACACTTGAAGTTGTAGCCAGGAAATCGATATAGGTTTCCTCGCTGTTCATCTCCTGCATGATCACCGATTGCACTTCTTGTGTAAGCGTATCTAAACGGTTCACATTTATATTGCTTAAGACGGAAGCAGTATCCGGATTCAAAGAATTACCGGGGGAATTAGTGACCAACAACTCCAGTTTCACCCTTTCCAATATCTTTGCGTAAGGGTGATCCGCAATCCCGATCCGGGATTTTAGGATCTCAGTGGAATGCCGCCTTTGAAAATGCTTCAATATCTTCTGACCTTGCGATTCCAGCTTCTTAAATCGACGGTATTTTTTGATCATAATTGCCCACGAGAATGCGGAGAAAAAAAATAATACTATCAGGATCCCCTTTGCAAAGAGTGATGATCCCCAGATCATTTGCCAAAAATTAGCTAACATGTTTATCCATTCTGCTATATAATGACTGTTTACAGTTTTATAATACTCTAAAAATTATAATTGCTAATCTCGAATTTGTAAAGAAAAAAATGCGTTATTCCGTTAAATCATAGTGGATCCTGGTTTCCCAGCGGCTCCTGATGCTGAAAGTGTCTGCCAGCGCCCAGAAAGGTTCTGCAAAGGCAAAGGGGAAGAGATTCCCCGGAGAAAAATGACCATTACGGTCATTATCGATATAGCTGTTTATCAGGTAACGTCCTGGGAATAAGGAAATACCTAATAATGAATCTTCCGCAATTATAAGGGTTACTTTATCGGTAACAATATTCAAAATTTCAAGATTCAATGGATAAACAGGGCTGATAATTTTGCCGGTCAATATGCCAAAAGTATCCATGCTTAAAGTTCTGAATGAAAAAAGGGTAGTGTCTTTGGAAATGTTACCGGCATAATCGGCGACATTCTCCAGTCGCCACTTATAATTTTGCCGTTCCTCCAGAAGCCTTTCAGGGCGAAATATGACGACATTAGGTTGGGTCAGTGATGATGAACCCTCAACAGCTATTCCCAGGCTATCCAGAAGAATAATACGGGCATCCTTTAGGGCTTCGGAGAATACCGCCTTCAGGGATATAGATGGATACACCGTATTTTCTTTATGAGCAGGGTCAATCTCCAGGATCTTTGGTTTCAGGCTGTCTTCGACATTTACCATATCAAATTTCAAAGTATCCAGAACGATTGGCTTTCCGGATAAGTCGAAAAGACCTTTTATTGAACACCGGTATGAATCCGGGGTTAAAGGCTTATAGAAGGTGATTTCCAATGTCTGATTTTCAGGGTCGATAAGATAGGGTGGGCTGTAACCGGAGGGGGATATCCCGGATATCTCGCATTTTGCTTCCGGGATGTACCGGTGGTCGATTGCTTTTGAAAATTTGAGATCAAGCTTATATTTATCGGGAACATTACGATATAGCAGTCTGGGTTCGAGGGTATCAAAATCAAAGAGTACCAGATTAAAAACGGCAGGTGGTGCCGTACTCCGAAGGTCCCTTGATGGGAGTCCGATCTGATCGCTTCCGGGAGAAATCAACCTGTTCCCATCATTATCCAGGAGGGCGATTATTCGGAAGGAATCTGTGGGAAGGAAATTGAACTTGAATTTTCCATCCTTTCCGGTCCAGCTAATATAACGGGGCAATGAGTCGATCCCGAACCCATCTTCTGATGAAAACTGGTAAGCATATACACGGGCTTCGGCCTTCGGCTTACCTTCCATATAAACGGTTCCTTCCAGATAATTGCTGTCCACTGCTCCACCGGTAGAGAATGCGAAGGAAAAGGGTTTAAGGAGTGAATTACCCCTCAGGTCCTCCAGCATTGTTCCCAGCGTGATAATGTAAGTAGTATTATCATTAAGTATTTCAAGGTGTTCTATTTCCACCTTTTTGCGGTGCCAGGAATATTTGAGTCCGGATACCCGGGGTGAAATGGTAAACGCCGATTCGAATGAAGTCCGGTTTACCCATTCGTCGAATACAATTGTCAGGGCTTGATTAACCGGGATAAAGGTACTGCGGTTGATGGGGTTAGTTTCTATAACCTGAGGAGGTTTATCGTCCCGGGGACCTCCCGGCGGCGCTCCTACTTTGGCGCAGTTCAGCAAAAATAAACTTAGAAACAAAGAATTTAGAAGCGGTCTGGAAATTTTAATCCCCTGAGCTAACTTTTTATGGTTTGACCTTGTCCAGATTATTGTTAATGGATTTTTCGAGATTGGAATCCATCTCGAATTTCAGCGCCTTCTCCCACATTTCACGGGCCTCCTCAATCTGGCCCAGTTCAAATAATACCTGAGCCAGGTGGTCGTAGATGGTGGGATCCGTATCGATATACTCCAGTGCTTTATAAAGTTGTATCAGCGCCTGTTCTACAGAACCCAGTTTATACAAGACCCATCCATAGCTGTCAATAATAGCGCCGCTCTGAGGGTCCAGGTTTAAGGCCTTTTCAATAAGTTCCCGTGAATATTCCAGCCGGATGCCCTCCTCCGCAAGAATATAACCAAGGTAGTTAAGAGTTATGGGATTCTCAGGATTCCGTGTGATCATCTCCTCAAAGATTGAAATTGCTTTTAAACGTTGGCCACTCCGTTCATAAGCATCTCCCAGGGCAAAAAGGGAATAATCATCATCAGGATTCAGGGCCAGAGCGTTTAGGAATTGAATAATTGCATTTGTGTATTCATAAAATCTGGAGTAAATAGTACCCATATAATAGTAGATCTCGTATGCGTCGGGGTATAAACCTTTGGCATATTCTATTATTTCAACAGCTTTGTGAAGGCTATCCATAAGGGAATACAGAACTGCCAGGTCAATCATAGGAGGCGGACTTATGGTCTTTTCCAAAGCGTTCAGGAAACAACTTTCAGCGAATGCGTATCGGTCAAGATTACGTGAGGATTTGCCCAGATACATGTAAACATCGTAATCTTCAAAACCCTCTTTTAGAAGATCGCTGAATACCTGCGCCGCCTTATCTTTTTGATTTGAATAGTAATAAGCAATACCCAGTTGACGGTATTTTAACGGGTTAAAATCGAAGTATTCGAGGTATCGCTCCAGGATCAAGGCAAGATTTGAATACTGATCCATAGCGAAATAGAGCTCAATTAGATTATTCCAAATTGTCTGATTATCTGGGGAAAATTCAAGGTAGCGGTTGTAATTAAAGGCGGCAGAATCCAATATTCCCAAAATCTCGTAACAAGTAGCTAAACCCAGATAGGAATTGGATTCCCAGGTATCATATTCGATAGACCTGGTGAAGTACTCCTTGGCATTTTCCAAATCACCATTGAGCAAGGCTATTCTGCCGTACTTGTTCAATACCCTTCCTTTATAACGCGGATTCCCGATCTTATTCAGCAAAGACAAAGCTTTATCCAATTCATCGGTAGTGATGTAAAGGGAAGCTAACTGGTAATGGTATTCGGTTTCCTCCGGAAAAAAATTCGTAAGTACCTTATAGACTTCGATTGCAGAATAGGGATCACCTTCATTTTGGTAAGCCTCAGCAACGTTATCCAGAATATAGATATTACCAAATTTGCGGTAAAGCTTGTTGCCATATACAATGATAGCCTTATTGTTTTCAGTTTTCAGGGACATCTCATAGAGTGAATAAAGTACAACCGGTGAAAGGGAGTCCATTCTCGAAGCGAGCTGGTAGTTCTTAAAGGCTTGTTCAAATGATTCCTGGATTTCTTTCAAGTAGCCTTCCGCGAAATAATAGACTGCCCGTGGAGGTGGGTAAATAGAATCATGGTCAACCATAACACTATCTATTTCATCGATATTCACTTTAAGTGGGATCTGGGTTTTGGGAGCTGAGCAGGAGAAGAAGAGGACGCTTAGAGCTATAAGGGCTGATAATATCTTTATTTTCTTTAGCATTGTTCTATTTCTCAATTTCGCCTTATAATATTATTGCATATAAAAAAAAGACAAGTAAATTATAATATAAATATACTTTGAAAAGTCAATGAACTTTGAAATTATTGTGTTCAGGAATATGTTCGATATCAGTTCCGGAAGTTGATATTCATAATAATCAAATCACAGGTATGGATTATTTATGACAAAAGCAAAAACCCAGTTCGTCTGCCAGGAGTGCGGAGCGGTTTATCCAAAATGGCAGGGCCAGTGCAATAATTGCAACGCCTGGAACAGCATTGTGGAAGAGGTTATAGAGGTGAAAAGGGCAGCGACCAGAAAGGTTTCACCTAAATTACCCGGGTTACTTTCTTCCGTCTCGGATGAAGGTGTAAATCGTCTTGAAACCGGTTATATAGAATTGGACCGTGTATTAGGAGGGGGTATAGTCCAGGGTTCCGTAATTCTCATCGGGGGCGCGCCCGGAGTGGGTAAATCTACATTATCCCTTCAGATATCCATGAACCTGTCAAAAAACGGCTACAAGATTCTGTATCTTTCAGGTGAGGAGTCCGAACGGCAGATAAAGCTTCGCTCCGGTCGTTTAGGCCAGGTGGAAGGCGAGCTTTATTTGGAAACAGAGACCAATATTTATCAAATACTGCATTCGGCTGAAGAGTTAAAGCCCGACTTTATTATTATCGATTCCATACAAACTGCCCAGCATCCGGATATTGGCGCTATTCCGGGTTCGATAAGCCAGGTCAGGGCAACAGCCCAGGAGCTTGTGGATTTTGCCAAGAAGAATGGTATATCCATTTTTTTGATTGGTCATATTACGAAAAGCGGTGTTATTGCGGGTCCTAAAGTCCTCGAACACATGGTCGATGCGGTGGTCTATTTTGAGGGGGATACCGATTACCAGTACCGGATACTGAGAGCTATAAAAAACCGGTATGGATCGACTAATGAGATAGGGATTTTCGAGATGACTTCTGGGGGTCTCAGGGAGGTCGATAATCCCTCCGAGCTTTTTTTAAGCAAGGGAGATGATGGAGTATCCGGGTCAGTGGTTGTAGCGGCGATGGAGGGCACCAGGCCTTTTCTTATCGAGATACAGGCATTAGTATCCCCAACGGTTTACGGTTTACCCCAGAGGGTTGCTACAGGCTTGAATGTGAAAAGGGTAGCCCTTCTTTGCGCCCTCCTGGAGAAAAAGGTGGGAATCCCGCTGGGGAAGCAGGATGTTTTCCTGAATATCGTAGGGGGGATCAAGATCGAAGAACCTGCCATTGACCTGGGTATAATCCTGGCTATAGTATCCAGTTTCAGGGACATCCCCATGAAATCGCGCCTTGCGGTTGCCGGCGAGGTGGGCTTGAATGGCGAAATACGCGCTGTCACACAGTTGCCGGTAAGGGTTAAAGAGGCAGACCGCCTGGGTTTCGACCTCTTTCTTCTACCCGAACATAACCGCAAGGACCTCCCCGGGAACACCAAACTAAAACTGCTTTTCGCTAACAACCTTTTCAGCGCATTTAAACAGAGCCTCTTCAAAAATCCCAAATAATGCGAAAAATAATTTCGAATATGAGGAGATAAATGAGGAGGTAATTGAGGATGAGAATCGGGGTTAATTGAAACTGTACAAGGTTTTTTTTGTGAACAATAGAACTGGGTTTACTTAATACAGAAGATAATTCTTTCTCTTTCTGGTGAAGCTATTCAGACCTTTTTGCCAGATATTAACTATTTTATCGGTAGAAGAACCCTCCTCAATCAGGACCCTGATCGCGGAATTTCCTGCAAGTATATCGAAGGGTAAACGTTTAGTTTCATATTCATAGGGTGGTTTCCGCCACTGGAATTGGTCCGGATACAATTTAACTACAGTATCGATTATATTAAGGCTGGTCATGAAGGGTTGAAAGGACTCGCGGTCTAATAGATGGATCTGAGCTCCGCCGCATAGCTGATCCTGATATTTATTAAAGGTGGGTTTGAAGTACAGGGGTCTGAAAAGGACGCCTGGTAGTTCCCTTCGGCGAAGTTCAGAGACCAGAATTTCAGGTTTGATAAAGGGCGCTCCGAATATCTCGAACGGGCGCGTAGTCCCACGTCCCTCTGAAATGTTCGTGCCTTCAAGTAAACACATCCCGGGATAGACCGCAGCAGTATCAAGTGTTGGCATGTTGGGAGATGGCATAACCCAGGGCAAGCCGGTTTCATCAAACCATAACTTTCTCTCCCAGGCTTCCATTCGGAGCACCTCAAGGTTTGTGCTAATTCCAAATTCCCGGTTAAATAACAAGGCAATTTCACCGATAGTCATTCCGTGACGTACTGGAATAGGGTAAAGGCCAACAAATGAACTTAGACTGGATTCCAGAACGGGGCCCTCTAACTGAATTCCATTTATGGGATTTGGCCTGTCCAGCACCATAAATTTCAGGCCAATTTCAGAGCAAGCCTGCATACAGAGAGCCATTGTCCATATAAAGGTATAATAGCGGGAGCCGATATCTGGGACATCGAAAAGCAAAATGTCGATATCCTTCAGCATTTCCGGAGTTGGTTTACGGTGCTTTCCGTACAGGCTGTAAACGGGGATGTTATACCGGGGATGCCGGAATCCTTCCCATTCGATCATATTATCCTGGGTCTGACCCCAGAATCCATGCTGAGGCCCGAATAAACAGACAAGTTTAAAATTCTTATCCTGATTGGCATAGAGGAGGTCTGCGGTATGTTCAAGGATGGAATTGAGGGAAGCCGGATTTGCAACCAGGCCCACACGGTGTCGGGCAATCTGCCTGAAGGCGGATTCGGACATTACATCTATTCCCAGCTTTACATGGCTAATCGATTCCGGTCTATAATTTTGTTTTTTCATAACCATAAGACTCCATTTCAAATAACAATATAAAACTATTGCCGGAAGTTGAGTAGGAAAAAATGAACATTTATG
>JAFGGQ010000035.1 GCA_016930435.1 bacterium | reverse complement strand
TTTTTTAAAAAGCATTTTTTTGCATTTCTACTTGACAAATACAGGTTAATTTTTATAATTTTTAATTTACAATTTTTGCACTAAATCAATTATTTAGTTTAACTTATTCTTGGAAAAGGAGTTCCAGGTGATCAAGATCCAAAATCTAAGCAAACACTACGGGACCCTGAAAGCAGTCGATGACGTTTCATTTGAAGTAAAAACCGGTGAAATACTCGGTTTACTGGGTCCCAACGCCGCAGGGAAGACCACTACTATGAGGGTGCTGACCTGCTACATGCCCCCTACTTCAGGAAATATCGAGGTGGATAACTTGAATATCCGGGATAATTCGATGGGGATTCGGCGGCGTATCGGCTACCTTCCTGAGGACGCCCCCCTTTATGAGGACATGAACCCGCTGGAGTATTTGGGATTTATCGGTGAGATCCGTGACATCCGGGGGACTGAATTCCGTGAGCGGATGAAAAAGATCATCGATACCTGCGGACTGAAAGGCGTACTGAAACAGGAAATCGGACAATTATCCAAGGGTTATCGCCAGAGAGTAGGCCTGGCTCAGGCAATGCTTCACAACCCTGATATCCTGGTCCTGGACGAACCGACCTCCGGCCTGGACCCCAACCAGATCGTGGAAATCCGGAATCTCATAAAAGAGCTGGGAAAGGAAAAAACGGTTGTACTATCAACGCATATCCTTCCCGAAGTACAGGCTACCTGTGACCGGGCAGTGATCATTAATAAGGGCAAGATCGTTGCGGACGGAAAACTTGAAGAGTTACAGAGCGGCTTTCAGGGAGTGGAAAAGGTATATCTTGAATTAAAGGCCCCCATGGAGGAGGCGCTTGCTGGAATTTCCCGCTTAAACGACGTCAAGCTGGTCACCGAACAATCCATTTCACCTGCCGATCAACTCTGGGCTTACAGGATAGAATCCACCAGGGGAAGTGATCCCCGTGAAGACCTCTTCCGGCTGGCTGTGGACAAAAACTGGACACTCCTGGAAATGCGCAAAGAGCAGGCTAACCTGGAAGAAATATTCAGAGAATTAACCCGGAATTAAGGTTAATATAACCATTACAAAGGTAGTTAAAATGAGCAAGAGTCTATCCATAGTAAAAAAAGAACTGAAGATGTATTTTAACTCCCCCATCGCTTATGTGATTATCACCGTGTTCTTACTGATCGTGGGTTGGTTCTTTTCAAGTAACATATTCCTTGCCAATCAGGCATCCCTCCGGTTTATCTTTTCGATCGTCCCCTGGATATTCCTGTTTTTTGTTCCCGCTATCACCATGCGCCTGATCGCCGAGGAAAAGAAACAGGGGACAATAGAAACCCTTGTAACCATGCCCATTAACGAAAGCACCATTATATGGGGGAAATTCCTGGCTGCCACTATCCTCCTGGCGGTTGCCCTTTTTCTAACCATAACTTATCCTCTTACCGTATCCATACTGGGCAATCTCGACAGCGGGGAGATCGTCGGGGGGTATCTCGGCTTGCTGCTTCTGGGAGGTTCCTATATTGCCATGGGACTGTTCGCCTCCAGCATCACCGAAAACCAGATCGTAGCATTTATTATCGGGTTCATGATCATCTTTGTCTTCTTCATGCTGGATAAGGTGCTTATCTTTTTGCCGGGACCTATCGCCAGTATCTTCGAATATTTCTCCACGGATACCCACTTCCAGAACCTGATGCGGGGTGTGATCGACAGTAAGGACTTGATCTACTTCATTTCATTGATCTTCTTATTCCTATTTTTATCCACGAAACTATTGGTTGCACGTAAATGGAAATAGAAAAACTATCATAACCTTAAACCAATCGGAATAAAATGGAAAAGAAAAAGTTCGACCTTAACTCTACCATCGGCTTGATAATGATAATCGGGATCATTGTGGTTCTGAACCTTATCGCCCTGAAATTATTCAGCCGGTTGGATTTGACTGAAAACCGCATTTATTCACTTTCCGGGGTCTCCAAAGACCTTATGCGCAGCCTGGATGACAAGGTTGTGGTAAAGGCTTATTTCACTGACAATATCCCTGCCCCTTACAATAACAATATGCGTTATTTAAAGGATAAGCTTGATGAATACCGGGCGTATGCCGGGGGCAAGCTGGACTATGAGTTCCTGGATCCGGCCAGCGATGCTGAACTGGAGGCGGAAGCCAGAAAGTATCGTATCCCACCCATGCAGGTTAATACCATCGAGAATGACCAGATGACCCTGAAAATGGTCTATATGGGCGTCGTATTCATGTATGAGAACAAAACCGAGGTTATGCCAGTGGTTCAGGATATCAAGGGATTGGAGTATGATATTACCAGTATCATCAAGAAACTTACCGCTACCGAAACCCCGCAGATTGGATATTTGACCGGGCATGGTGAACCCGACCTGACTACAGAGATAAGAAATTTCCAATCTGTTCTGGCCGGCCAGTATAGCGTGGTTCCGGTAAATTTACAGGACCAGGCGGAAGTCCCCCCAGGGATCAAAACCCTATTCGTTCTGGCTCCACGTGAACCGTTCTCCGATAACGAAAAATACAAGATCGATCAGTTTCTGATTGGGGGCGGAATGCTGGCACTTTTCATCGATAAAGTGGAAGCCAACCTTCAGCAACAACAGGCTATCACCCTGGATCTGAATATCGATGACCTTCTGCTTAATTATGGGGTAGCAATAAACAATGACCTGGTTACCGATAAAAAATGCGGCCAGATAAACATCCAGCGCCGTCAGGGATTCTTCAATATCTCTAACCGCGTGGAATATCCCTTTATCCCCATGACTGATAACTTTAACCGCGATAATATCATCGTGAAGGATCTGGAGAATGTAACCTTCTTTTTCGTCAGCTCACTGGACTCCACTCAGGCCGCTCAACGGGGTTATGAGTTCATTCCCCTTATCCGTACCTCGGAAAATGCCGGCATTGAATATGAGCCATTTAATATCACTCCATCTATGGAAATGTTCGGCGGAACGGATGAACGCTCCTATGATTACCAGAACATCCCGGTGGCTGCTGCGATTAAGGGCAAGTTTAAAAGCCGATACACAAGCCCTCCGGATATGCTCATGGATTATGCCAGGCCCCATCTGCTTGAATGTCAGGATACTGCCAGTATCGTGGTTGTCGGCGACGGAGATTTCATTAAGGATGGTAATATCAGCAACAAGGAAAACCTGAGCTTTGTTCTTAACGTGATCGATTGGCTTACTCAGGAAGAAGGCCTGATCACCATCCGTTCCCGGGAAGTAACTGCCCGGCCCCTGAAAGAGGTTTCTAATGCGGCCAAAAACTGGATAAAGTACCTCAACATTCTGCTTGCCCCGGTGGTCATTGCCCTGATCGGGCTGGTCCGCTGGCAGATGCGCCGAAAAAGACAAAAAGAAGATTTTGGAATCTAAGGGATCCAATCTCTAATGCCAAAACTAAGGAGAGAGGGATTAAAATGAAAAAATCAACTATCATTATAATAATTGTATTTGTACTATTAGTATTAGTTTATCTGCTTTTTTTCACCGGGACGAAGGGCAGAAAAACCACTACTATTAAAGATGATTTCTTAGCGATCGATTCCGCCAGGGTCAACTACATCGAACTGGAAGGCAGAACCGGGAAGGTTATAATGGAACGACAGGGAGAACAGTGGATGATAACCGAACCAGATCCCTTTGAAGCCAGCGAGGAAATGATCGGGAAACTGCTGTCCGAAACCCGGAAAAGCACTGTGGACAATATTATATCCGAGAATCCGGAAAAACATGCCCTTTTCGAGGTCGATTCGATAACCGGGACCCGAGCCCTACTTAAAAGTACCGATGGCAACCAAACCGAGTTTATCGTCGGGAAAATGGGCTCCAATTTTAGCACTACCTACGTTAAACTGCCTGGTTCTGACAAGGTTTATCTGGTGGAAGGACGCCTTTCCAATCTCTATAACCGTGCACCACGGGACTGGCAGAATAAGGATATTATCAAGGTGAACAAGGAAGCTATTGCCGGGATCAACCTCTTCCATCCTGAAGCCAGCCTGAAGATAAGCCGGGCGGAGACCGGGGATACATTGCCTCCTATGTGGAAGGTGGAAGACCTCAATTCAGGACGGATTATAATTGCCGATAACCAGAAAATAGATGCTTTCCTCAATACTGTTTCTGCCTTTAAGACCAATGATATCATTACAGGGGATTCCCTGAATGTAGATTTTGAGAACCCTGCTTTCAGGGTAGAGGTTACCCTTAATGACGGGTCGTTGGTCGCTATCAGCGGCGTGCCTAAAGACGAAGAAGAAACAAACTATATTATTAAAAGGGATGACAAGGACCTCCTCTACTCTGTTTATAAAGGCTCTGCCAGAAGATTGTGGAAAAAGCTTGGTGAACTTGAAATACAAGAGGTTCCTGAGGGCATGAATATGGGCCAACCGCCCGTTACAATGCCCCATAATATGCCAGCCGGACAATAAATTTTTTCCATTGAGTTTTGAACAAACTCCTTAACCCAATCCAAAAGATTGGGTAATATTTCATGTACATTTTCCATATCTGTTATCTTATGACAAATAGGGGTGTTGGTGTTTTTAATCAACGGTGAGTGGATAATCACCTTTCTGTATTATCTGTGCATTTTTCCCTATTTTTAACTTTCGCTATTCCACTTCATGTTTGTTTTACTTCGCCCCTTCAGGGCTTAAATGATTGGCTCTTTTGGCACCCGGGGCGTTGCCCCGGTTTATACGAAATTACCCCTTCGGGGTATCACTGTTGATTTACCTTGTTATATAATCCCGTAAAATGCAAATTTGATCCCGAAGTTGATATTCCAATATTCTGTTTTTCGATATTTCAGGCATTATAGTCACTTTCGACTGCATTAAA
>JAFGGQ010000034.1 GCA_016930435.1 bacterium | reverse complement strand
GCTGTACCATCGGTAAGTTGGTCTGCTTTTACGAAATGACCGGATTCCTGATAGAAGGCCTGGTTAAGGGTGTAAATCTGTTTTACCAAGCTTTTGGCTTCTGACAGTTTAGCCTTCAAAGAAGCTTTCATGAACCGGGGAATTGCCAGAGCAGCCAGAATTCCAATGATCACAACTACGATCATGAGTTCGATCAGAGTGAAACCCTTTTTCCTTCTGAAGATTTTCATTTTTACCTCCTGGTTTTGGTTTTTGATTTCTTCGGGTAAGAGAGTATCAAATTGTGTGCCAAAAACCAATGGTATATTCTATGTGCTTATACAGTAAGGAATTATGCTCGCAATTCTGATAGGGGGATTTTGAGATCGGGTATATAAGTATTACTAAGTATTGCATATTGCAATGTTAACCTTCATTTTCCCGGTATTGGTTATATAAATAATCGAGTTTTACCCGGAAAAGAGCCCTGAAAATATTCTCCCTGCATCCTGGATTCCGTTTTTCGAATTCCAGGAGTAGTGTTTTTATCTCGTTCCTTTTGGTCTTGCCTGCAATAGGACAGGGATTATCATAATGGGCGATTTGAGCTTGCTTTGTGTATGCTTTCAGATAGGCCTCATCGCAAAATACCAGGGGGCGTATAATATAGTATTTACCTTGAAAGAGTTCCTGGCGTGGAACCATGGTGCTTATCTCCTTAGAGAAAAGAAGGTTTAAAAACAGGGTTTCGATTACATCATCTTTATGATGCGCAAAAGCGATCTTGGAGCAATTCAGTTCTTCCGCCTTCTCAAGGATGGTTTTCCGGCGCATTCGGGAGCAGGTGAAACAGGGGTTGAATGGGGCTTCAGGGCTGAATGCAGAATCAGCGATTGAGGTTTTTTGATATTGGAGTTCGAGGTTTAGGTCCCGACAGAATTGCTGTAGATCAGGTATTATAGCTGGGTCGGTATCCTTAAAGCCAATATCGACATAAAAAGGGAAGAAGGTGACTTTCTGATACCAGATAAAGTCGGACTGAACCAGGAGTTTCAGGAGCGCGGAGGAATCCACACCCCCGGATAAACCTACAAGTATCCGGTCTCCTTCACGGATCAGATTGAAACGGGCGTTAGCCCTCCTGATCTTCCGCTTCAGAAGGTTTTCAAGTTTGGTGAATGATAATTTTGGAAGTACGGACATAATTATTGGGAATAAGGCTAAAGGAATTTATTTCCTTTAGCCTTATTCATAAATGGGGTAATTATTGGTTTTATTTATGTGAGCTCTTTTTCCAGAAGGGAGGGGCGACTATGACCGCTTCTAAAAGATTATCCCGGATCTGTATCTGTATAGGATTGTCAATTGAGGAAAGTTCCTTGGGCACATAACCCATTCCAATCCCTTTATTTAGGGAGGGGGAGAATGTTCCGCTTGTTACTTCGCCTACTTCGTTCCCATTGTGGAAGATTTTGTAATGCTGCCTGGGGAATCCCCTTTCCTTCAGTTCAAAAGCTACAAGTTTTCGTTTGATTCCGGCTGTTTTCTTATCTATAAGGGCTTCTCTTCCGGTAAAGTTGCCCTTTTCCAATTTAACGATCCAGCCCATATTGGCTTCGAAGGGGTGGGTAGATTGATCGATGTCATTGCCATAAAGGGCATAGCACATTTCCAGGCGCAGGGTGTCCCTTGCTCCCAGACCGATGGGTTCGATCTCATAATCCACTCCTGCTTCCATAATCGCCCCCCAGATTTTGGGGCCTATTTCGCCGGGCATGTAGAGTTCAAACCCGTCCTCACCGGTGTAGCCGGTTCGCGAGATAATCATCTTTTCCCCGGCAACCTCGTTCTCCAGACACCAATAATAATTAAGGTCATCCAGATTAGCCGGGGTGAGTTTCCGAAGCAGGGATTGGGCTTTGGGACCCTGCAGGGCTAAAAGACCGATTTCATCACTGCGATTAATTAAATCGACTCCGGATGATGGTTTGTGAGATTCCAACCACTGAAAATCCTTATTGAGATTAGAGGCATTCACTACCATCATATAATGGTCCGGGAAACGGTAAACCAATAGATCGTCAACGATCCCGCCGTCATCGTAACACATTGATGAATATTGAATCCGATAGGGTTGAAGCTTGGAAACATCATTAGTAGTCATTTTCTGAATGAAGTCAAAGGCGCCAGGGCCCTTAACAACAAACTCACCCATGTGAGAGACATCAAATAATCCTACTTTTTTGCGGACCTTACGGTGTTCTGGTACAATACCGGCGTATTGGATAGGCATCTTAAAGCCGGCGAAATCCACCATTTTCGCCTTGTTTAAAATGTGGTTTTCGTAGAAGGGCGTTTTTTTTGTTTCCATCGCGACCTCATTATTTAAGTTGTTTATGGGTATTAAAATATACTAAATTTAAGATATCTTTTGGGATTTTCTTTTATATCAGCAAGTAATATTTCAAGGTCCTTCAGTGCGGAAACCAGCCTCTGGTGTAATTCCCTGTCGGTAAGGATTGCTCCCGCAGTATTTCCGGGGTCCTCCAGTTTGCCGATCACCGAATTCAGCCGAATGACGGCGGTGTTCAATTGGGCATAAAAGGTGGTGTCAGTCATCAGTTTTTGAAGGGAGCCGCTTCCGGTCTGGAGTGTATCTATCAGAGCGGATAAATCACCCAGTCCATCGGTCAGATTTTGGTAGAGCCCGGGATCGTTCACCAGCTTCGCCAGTGAACCTTCCCCCTTATCGATTTTAATGGCAAGGCTGCGGAGGGTAAAAAGTACCTCATCGATATCGAAATAGAGCCAGGGATCATTCAGTAGCATAGCGATGGTTCCGGTGCCTTCGTTGAGTTTAAAGGAGATCTCCTTGAGGTTTTTGGCGATCGCACGGGCGTCCTCAATCATATCCGTACCCTGAGTCAGTATTTGGGTGATATCTGCAGGTGGAATGCTCTTTAGAACAGCATTGTCTTCTAAACAAGGATCTTCGGAATTGCCCAGTGAGATCTCCACATATTTATCGCCAACCAAGCCCATAGTGGCAATCCGGGCTACTGCGCTGGTGGTGATCCGCCTCTGCATCCTCTGTTTTACCCGCAAGATGACCTCGATTTTCTGCTGGCCCTCCAGATCCACGAACTGGATATCCGAAACGGTCCCTACCCTAAAACCAGCAAGGTGAACCGGAGCGCCGGTCTGAAGGCCCGATATCTCATTCATCTGCATTTTAAGAGTGTATCGAGTCACGAATATCCCCTCATCGGTACCGACAGTAAGAATAGCAAAACCGATGATCGCTATTGCAAGGATGATAACAATACCTACTGTAATCTTTTTTTTCTTGCTTGCTCTTATATAGTCTTCCATAATGCATCTCTCAAAAAATTCTGTATAGGTTTTAACTCATTATTAATTATTTCATTTTTAGTTCCCGTACATAGGATTTTGCCCTCATGAATGAAAGAGAAACGGTTACCAACCCTGAAGGCGCTGGCAAGATCGTGGGTAACAATAATTGAGGTTACATTATACTCTTCCTGGGTCCTTATGATCAGATCGTTTATAGTATTCGCAGTTATAGGGTCCAAACCGGTGGTTGGTTCATCATAGAAAATGTATTTTGGTTTCATGATCATTGCCCGGGCTAAAGCCACACGCTTTTTCATTCCCCCTGATAGTTCGGAGGGCAATTTGAACTGGGTACCGTCCATCTCAACGAAATGAAGTATTTCATCGACCCGTGTAGATATTTCGGAGAAAGGGCATTCTGTATGCTCGATCAGGGGATAGGCTAAATTTTGGGCAACGGTCATTGAGTCGAAAAGGGCAGCTCCCTGGAAAAGCATTCCAATTTTCTTTCGGACATGGAGCATCTGGTCCTCAGAATAATCTGTGGTATTTTCGCCATCGATGATAATTCTGCCCGTATCCTGGGCTATCAGGCGAAGGATGATCTTCAGCAGTACACTTTTCCCGCATCCGCTCCTACCCAGAATAAGCATGGTTTCACCGGACTGAATAGCAAGAGTAAGGGAATTCAGAACTTCCAATCCATTGAATGATTTATGTATATCGTATAATTCAATCATCGTATTAATCAAAACAGGAAAAACAGCACTTTGGTAATGAAATAGTCACCCACCAGGATCAGAATAGAGGAAGTTACCACGGCCCTGGTGGTTGATTTACCAACTCCTTCGGTTCCCCCTGTGGTTGTGAAGCCCATGTAACAACCAACCAGTATGATTACCAGGGCGAAGGCCAGCGGTTTGGCTAACCCCATTATCAGGTCTCCCAGAACCAATTCGCTGAATACGGTAACCTTGTAAAAGGTGGCGGAAATACCGAAATAGGTATTGGAGATGAACAGACCTCCAAGTATTCCGGTAAGGTCAGATATAACGGTGAGCGCAGGGATCATGATAATTCCGGCAACCAGCTTGGTTGATACCAGTTTTTTAATAGGGTCAGTAGCCATTGCGCGCATTGCGGATATCTGTTCGGTAACCTTCATGGAGCCGAGTTCCGCGGCGATCCCGGCGCCTACCCGCCCGGAAATCACCAGGCCGGTCAGGACCGGACCCAGCTCCCTGATCATGGATAAGGATATTATAGTCCCGATATAGATCTTAGCCCCGAACCGGGCGATCTCATAACCGGTCTGTAAGGCCATCACCATGCCGGTAAAGGTAGAAGTCAATAGCACGATGGGCAATGATTTTACCCCTATATGATGCATCTGGTTGACTATCTCCTTGCCATAAAAAGGCCGGGTAAAAATATGCTTGAAGGCCCTCCCGGAAAGCACCGAAAAGTCATAAATGCTGACCACAAACAGCTTGACCTTTTCCTTTAATGAATAATATAATTCAACCATTGCCTGATATTATAAATTTGATAATTTGCGGGTGTCAATAAAGGATTCACCTTCAATATTGGCTAAATACAATCCGGCAGGAGCCGCTTGGCCGGCTTCATCCTTCCCATCCCATTGAAGATTATAATTACCCTTGCTCAGATAACCCTTGAATAGAATCTTGATCTTGTTGCCTTCAAGGTCAAATACCGCAACCTCGATCTTCTGGTTGAACGATAGCTTGAATTCAACTTTATTACCAGGACACTCCGGCTCAAGCTCGGCACTAAGTAACTGATCCTTGAGTTCTTCCAGCCTGCTGATTAGCTCAGGATTATCGTCGGGACCCCCCGAAAGATAGAATCTTCTCAACAGCAGGTAGGCTTCCTCAAATTTATGAAGATCTGCCAGTACTTCTCCTAAAGCTTCAAGAATAGCCGGTTCCTTTTTAATCATAAAGGCTTTCATCAGGTATTCTTCAGCGCCGGTCTGGTCGCCGCTAAGGTGGCAGATTCGGCCCAGTCCCAGACATCCCTGCCAGGATGATCCGGTAATCGATTCAATCAACTCAAATTCATTTCGGGAAGCCTCCAGATTTCCTTGCTCCAAATAGAAATTACCCAGATGAAAATGAATCTCAGGATAATGGGGGTCCTCCGGAGGACATTTTTCGTAATATTCAAGCGCTCGTTCAAGATCACCGGACAGCAGATAGATATCGCCTAAATATCCATAGGCGGCATATAACTTTTTATCGGTTTGAATAGCTTTGTGAAGGTGAAGCCGTGCCCGGAAAGGCACCCCACGGGCTAACCAAATGCGGCCCAGTCCAAGATAAGCCTCAGCAGAATTAGGGTCGTTAGATAACGCTTCATGGAATTTGGCGTCAGCCTCATCATACATCCCCTGTTCTAAAAGAGCATTACCCAACTGTATGAACTCGTAACCCGGTGATAATTTGACCGGGCTCTTCAGACAATTTAATGATAATACTGCAAGCAGAGTCAGGCATCCGGAGATTAGCCTGAATATTTTATTTCTCTTCAGCTGCTCCATTTTCAAAATCCTCAAGTTTAAAACCTTCGTCTTCGGTAATCAGGATTTTTATGTTCTTTTCTACTTCATTTAGTTTATGGGAACACCAGCTTGCCAACTTGGTTGCCTCCCTGAATTTTTCCAGGCCTTCTTCCAGTTTGAGATTTCCATTTTCCAGCTCCTCAACGATTTTCTGTAAACTTTCTATTCCTTCTTCGAAGCTTT
>JAFGGQ010000033.1 GCA_016930435.1 bacterium | reverse complement strand
GAAATCAGGTAATGGCAGGTCTGGGCGCAGTATATACGGTCACCGGCAACGGCCACCAAGCCTCCGTTATTACGGAACCTGTTATTCTTTACCATCTCCGGATATGCTTCAAAAAGGCTTTTCAGGTACTTCCCATTCCTGTCAAAGACGTGCAGGTACCAACCATTCCACAGGAGTGGTTTTTCCTGAATGAAATCGAGGGCCATCCCTCCTACCAGAACATAATCCCGGAAATGCACGGTTTGGGTCAGGTCATAGAGCTTATCAGCATTAGCGATAAAGGAGTCCTTTAACTTGGCGTTTAAGTTAAAATACATCACTCTGCGGTTGAAAAAATCGGATACTACGATGTATCCTTCTTCTTCACAGAAAAATGGGTCATTGGCAATCAGGTAAGGATTTCTTTTCCCCGCTTCGTATTTTCCCGTAAAGATATTAAGTGGTTTTCCTTCTGGGGTGAAGCTTAAAAGGCGCTGGCTGGGAAAAAATCCCATAAACAGAATCCCATCCCGGTTTTGTGTGATCTCGTTGCAGCTCCCCAGTGGGGGATCGACGCAGAAAGGGTCGATAGCGATCTCTTTTTCGAGCCGGAAATAGTCATACAAGTCATCTTCGGCGAATGTATAGCCGGCGAATGAGATTAATATCCCCAGCAAAAAAAGGATTCTAAAACCGGGGCTTAAAGAGGCCCACCTCATAGCCGCTGTTTTCATCACTCCCATCCTTTAACCGAACAGCATAGAATAGACCATCAAAGCCCTTCCGAAATATACGGGCATTCTGATTATCATTCCCGGATAACCAGCTGACCTCTATTCCATTTCCGATCAGCACGTTTGAGGGATTATAAATAAGAAGCTGAGGGGTACTCAACAGTGTTTTTTCTTCCTGAGAATAATATGAATACAGGACAATAATATGATCATTATGAACGTCTATACTCCGGATAGTTGAAAAGCTATACAGCAGATCCTTAAAAGCGTCTTCGGCACTGATCTCGAGTTGATGCCATTTATCGGGTTTTTCGTTCAGGTATCTTTCGATTTTCCCTTCGGGGTTGATAATGGAGATCTTATAACTGGTAATGTATCCGGCAATAATATTATTACCGTGCAGGTTCAGTACTGTAGTGAGATAATTGAAGTTGTTTTTTTCCAGAATTTCTTTTCTGTAGAGGTCAAAAGCAGATTCCCGGTATTTTCCCTTTCGGTCGAAGATGTGCATGCCTTTGGCGTAGTATTCTTTCTCCCGGAAAAACTGGTGGTTTTGGGCAATGATCCCGCCGATGGCGTACCAGTTTTTTTCGGTGGGATGAGGGATAGCTCCGTCTATTCCTATAAGATGGGACGATGTCAGAAAGGAATCCTTGTATTTGCCATTGTAATCGAAGAAGACGACTCTGCCTTTGAGCCAATCAGCTACTATCAGCTCGGATCTGCTGGTATCTATAAATGCTGATCCCAATACTGAAAGGTGGTATTTACCGACGGCATTTTTTCCGCCCCACTGTTTGACAAAGACTCCTTTCCGCGAAAATTTCATGATCCTGCTTCCCCCGCCTTCAAGCAGGAACATTTCGCCTGAAGGGTTAACGTCAATGTCCCTGATCTCGCCCATAGGAGGAACTGAATCCGGCAGGGACAAGGTAAAGGAATTAACAGGTTCAAACAGGTCATAGAAACCGGTCTGGCCATATAGCCCGGAAATGAGAAACAGAATTAATACAACAATTCCGCAGCTTTTCGTCATAAAAACTCCAGTTAGCTATTTAATCCGCAAATAAATCATTCATAGTTATTAAAAAACCATTTCCCGATCAAGTTCTCGATCTTTTCGGCAAAACTGGGTTCTTGCCCCCAACAGGGTCTGCAGCCAATGCCTTCACATCTACAGATATAGCTGCTTCGACTATCGTCGGTCCAGTCAAACCAGCCTTCTTTGTCCTGCGCGGCCATTTTTCCAAGTAAAGCAGAGGAGAAGACCAGAAACAAATTAACCAGAACGAAAGCAACAATTAGCTTTTTTTTCATTTGAATTCCTTTCATTTAAATAGTTCGAAAATAGGGGATATTTTACTCAAAAAATCAAGGAATTTATCCCATCCCGATCCGGAATCTTCTACCCTATCATAACACGGAAAACACTGCATAGACGGTCCGCAATAGCAGGTCTCGATATTCCCCTCTACAATTCTGAAGCCATTCCTGTCCGTTGGTTCATAATCGGCAAACAGCAAGTTTATTGCGAGTGGTAGTAAGAGCAGCAGGATCAGGATAGGCAATTTGAATTTTATTAATACATTCATGACTCCCCCTTTGCTTAAGGTTTTGGAATTCTTAAGTTATTCTCTCTGTTTGGCGGGATACTGCAAAAAAAGAACAGGGGATAGCACCCAACTTTCCTGATAGAGACAAATCATCCAGATCAATTAGAGAGGAAGTAATAAGCCTCGCTTAGAAATTTCGTAGTACCCAATAATCAATAAAATACCCGGTAATGGAATGTCAAGTATTTTTTAATAAAAAATCAGCAGAAATAAAAACTTTTTTTTCAACGTCATCCCTATATCGTTTATAAATCACCGCAAAGTGTATTTTCCTGTCATACGCAGGATGGGTTTTAACTAAAAATTAATTTTCCGCTTATACTGCATTTACATTCCTCACTTATTCTCCCCCCAGATATTTTTTGTTAATCAGGATGATTTAGAGAGATTCAACTTTAATGTGTGTGTTTTCAGGAACAAAGGGACATGGAGAAAAAATGAAAAAATGCTTATTTATTGCGGTTTTTATTCTTCTGGCGCTGATTTCATTCTGCTGGGGCTCCAAGATAGAGGGGAAGGTACTGGATGGTGAGACCGGAGAACCCCTGCCGGGCGTTAATATTGTTGTGGAAGAATATAAGATCGGGGACGCTTCCGACCTTGATGGGATTTATCGGATCGACGGTGTGCCGGCAGGCAATCATACCCTGGTCGCCAGCCGGATCGGATATGCCGGGATTATGGTTACCGACGTTGTAGTAAAAGAGGGTAATACTTCCCGTCTGGATTTGAGTATTACTCCCGAAGCCCTTACCCATAATGTAATAACGGTAACCGCAAAAAAGATCAGGTCTTCCGTGGAGGGATTGCTAAACGGGCAGAAAAAGGCGGCAACCATAAATTCGGGCATTTCATCTGAACAGATCTCCGCGGGTGGTGATTCTAAGGCGTCTGATGCCCTGAAAAGGGTAACCGGTATAACCATCGATAGTGATAAATATGTTTTTGTCAGGGGGCTGAATGAAAGGTACAGTACCGCACAACTAAATCGATCCTCGCTTCCCAGTCCGGAGCCGGATAAAAGGGCAGTGCCTTTCGATATCTTTCCTTCCGGGCTGTTGGACAACGTGGTGGTTGCCAAATCCTTTTCTCCCAATTTACCCGGGGATTTTTCAGGGGGATGTATCCAGCTGACAACCAAGGATTTCCCGGAAAGCTTCAATGTCAGATTTGATGCTTCTATGGGTTATAGTTCTCAGACTACCTTTAACAAGTTCTCGGTATATGAGGGCGGCGCTTATGACTTTTTGGGTTTTGGCAAGGGTTTTCGGGACCTCCCGGACCTGGTTAAACAAGCCTCTGAAGACCAAAAAATCGTACCTGGCGGTATGTTCGGTGGCGGCTTTTCTTCCTCCGAATTAGAAACCCTTGGTGAATCCTTCAGGAATATTTGGACGCCTTATGATATAAAAGCCCCTTTGAATCAAAGTTACAGTTTATCCGTGGGCAACAATACTAATCTATTCAAACGGCCTTTTGGATACGTAGCCTCATTAACCTATAAAAACAGTTATTCTTTCCGTGAAGAGGAGCGTTTTTATTATATAAAGGGGCCGAATGGATTGGAAGCCCGTCATCATTATGAAGATTATCAAATTTCCGAATTCCATGTCCTCTGGGGGGGGATCTTTAATACTTCCCTTAAGGTTTCCCCCCTTCACAAACTAAACTGGCGGACTACTTATACCCGTTCAGCCGACGATGAAGTGCAGTCTTATGGTATGTTTCCCAACAGGGACCACAATCTGGATGAGATCAGTACTCGTCTGAGTTGGGTGGAGCGCTCCCTGTTGTCAACGGGTATCTCCGGAGAACATTTGCTCTCTTCAGATAATATGGAATTGGATTGGAAAGCCAATTATTCGTTAGCGCAACGGTATGAACCGGATACCCGGGAAACCCTTTTCGAGTCCAGGGTGGGTGAAAATGAATATCGCTTAGCCGACGAAAGCAATAGCGGTTCCCGTTTTTTCAGTAGCCTGATCGATCATAATGGCGATTTCGGGGCTGACCTAAAAGTTCCGTTCAGGCAATGGTTTTCTTTGCCTTCAAACTTTCAGACCGGTATAAATCTTGAATACAAGAACAGGAAGATCGATTCCCGTCGCTTCCGGTATAAGCCGCAGGACTTCAATGATGTGAATATATACCAGGAACCCGAAGCAATCTTTTCGCCCGAAAACATCGGGCCTGATGGTTTCCAGCTTGAAGAGGATACCCGGTCAACCGATAATTACAGAGCTGCACAAACATTAGTAGCTTCTTATTTGATGGCCGATATGCCCCTCCTCCGAAATTTACGGTTTGTTGGGGGAGCTCGCTATGAATTTTCCTATCAGAAGGTATTTACATTCGACCTATTCAACCCCGACGCCGATCCGGTCATTGGTGAGGTAAATAATCACGATATTCTTCCTGCAGTAAACCTGAACTATAGCCTAACCGAAGATATGAACCTTCGGGCAGGTTTCTCTCAAACCGTTTCCAGACCGAGCTTCCGGGAACTTTCTAATTTGGAATTTACTGACATCGGGGGCCATGCTGTCGTAGGGAATCCAGACCTTAAAAGGGCTCTGATCCAGAATTATGATATGCGGTGGGAATGGTATCCGGGTTTAGCTCAAAACATTTCATTAGCGGTTTTCTACAAGCATTTTACCAATCCTATTGAAAAAACCCTCCTCAATGCTACAGAAGTAACTTCCTCCTGGCAGAATGCAAAAAATGCTTATGCTTATCGTATTGAACTGGAACTTCGTCAAGGCTTGGGAGTTATCACTCATCTGTTTTCTGATTTTACACTTTCCGGGAATCTGGCTCTGATAAGATCCCGGGTAAGATTACAGGAAGGTGGCCGGGAAACCACCACAGACCGACCTCTCCAGGGCCAGGCGCCTTATGTGCTTAATACAATGCTCGAATATTCAAATCAGAAGTATGGTACTAACTTATCCCTGGCATTTAATATAACCGGCAGGTTGATCTCTGAAGTGGGTATAGCAGGCACTCCGGATATCTATGAAGAATCTGTGCCGCATTTGGATTTCACTCTATCACAAGCATTACTGGGCAAAGCAAAACTGAAATTCAGTGCAAAAAATCTGTTAGATCCTGAAGTTGAATTTACACAGGGTGATGCTCTGCAAAGACATTATAAGAAGGGCTTATCGTTTTCTCTGGGATTATCATATTCAATATATTGAAAAAGTAAAAGGGCTCTTGATGGGAGGAAAGGAGGTGTGGCCATTAAAAAGTCCGGAAGCTGTTAGAACAAAAAAACCAAAGCGCTATAAGTTTTAACTATCTAAAAAGGAGTTTCAAATGAAGATGCTGAGAGTTATACTACTCTTTGGACTGTCAACAGGGCTGCTGATCACTGGCTGCAGTGATAGTAATAACGGGACAGGTCCTTCAGATGAGGTTGTTACAGTATCCGGTGTCATAACTGGAAATACCACCTGGACTGCTGATAATGAATATCTGCTCAGGGGTGGAGTGTTTGTAGGTAATGATGTAGATGAAACCATTTTAACCATCGAGGCGGGTACCAAGATTTACGGCGAATCTTCTACCTGGGGAATGTTGGTGGTCAGAAGGAATTCCAGGATCATGGCTCAGGGTACTGCCACCGATCCCATTATCATGACGAGTGACCGTGCTGAGGGTGAGCGGGGGCGCGGGAACTGGGGCGGCTTGATCATTAATGGTAATGCTCCCTTGAATACCGGCGATGAAGCTTATGGCGAAGGTGGAACGGGTTATTATGGCGGCAGCGATCCTAATGATAATTCCGGTGTACTTCAGTATGTAAGAGTGGAATATGCCGGTCGCGAGATCAGCCCGGATAACGAGTTGAATGGTATTGCTTTCCAGGGTGTAGGTCGGGGAACAACGGTGGACCATATCCAGGTTCACATGAACAAGGACGACGGAATCGAATTCTTTGGGGGCACTTGCAACATCAAATACGCCCTGCTTACCGGGATTGCGGATGATTGTTTTGATTATACTGACGGATGGCAGGGCAAAGCCCAGTTTATTGTAGCCCAGCAGTACGGTGATGATGCCGATCAGGGTTTTGAATTCGATAACAGCGGTGAAGATAATACCGCCGAACCTTATTCCAATCCTACTATCTATAATTTTACCCTGATAGGTGATCCTGCTGGCCCTGAAAGTGACATTGGAATGTTGGTCCGGGAAGGGAGCAAGGGCAAGCTCTATAATGGCATAATTATGGGTTTTTATGAGCATGGTCTGGATATCGACCATGAACAAACCTTCCTGAATGTAGAGGCCGGTAACCTGATCATTGATAACTGCATCTTCTACGGTAACGGAGCTAACTTCATTAATGATGATGATGGCTTTGACGAAGAAAATTTTGCCCTGAACACAATGAGCCATAACCTTGAGGCTACTCAGAGTCCGGTGATTGACCCCTACGACAAGAATGCCCCTGATTTCCGGCCCCAGAACGCAGCATTGACCCATACCGTTGCTGATCCACCTAATGATGGATTTTTTACCGATGTGGATTTTATCGGGGGAGTGGACCCCAGCAATGACTGGACCCAGGGATGGACTACTTCCGAACACTAAAAAATGTAAGTTTATAGAAAAGAACAAATTTTCCCGGGAGGCCTCGAGAGGGGTTTCCCGGGTTTTTTTTGCCTAAATTCTTTTATACAGCCAATTTTTACAGGTGCTTATATATTGAATCTTCAGGGTGTAACCAGGGTTCCGGGTGGTTCGGTTTAACGGTTGGGTCCAGCAGGTCTTCCATAAAGATCATTTTTATTGCGAAGAATTTTTCAGCTACCCAGCTCTTGATGAGTGGCCAGTGCCTTTTGGCAATGGCAAACCGGTCTGGTTCCTGATAACTGCCCTGTATGGTTATCACCGGTAGCCGGGCCATTGCGTCAATGAGAGATTCCGCTTCCGCAGTAGGGCACTGGTATTGAGCCAGGATAATCTCCGAAGCGGGTGGACGATGATAATTCAAAATCTCCCACCCCGCGCTATCCAGAACGGCAAAAATAATGCCCTCGTAATCAAATCCCTCCGTGTATTTATAGCGGAGCTTTTCACAGCTGTCGCTCAGGTAGTGCTGGAGTATGCCAAGGGAGGCCAGTCCGGAGCGATTAATGTTGATAGCGATAAGCGCTTCGGGTTCTCCGGCTACCTTTCTTCGCGTATTGAACATCAGTTCCAATTGTTCGAGCTCCATTCTTATTGTGTCCTTAATGGAATAGAAGCTTTTGACCTTTGCGCTGCTCTCCCTGTCGGGCACCAGGTACATTGCCAGCCATTGCTGACCGTGCGCCAGGGCGTAGTGGTTCCAGTATGACCTGATTGCGGGATAGACCTCATAATAAGCTAAATACCCGGTCAATATATGGGGTTCACCCGGTTCATCCTTTACCAGATCGAAGATATACCCGTAATCCTTGCCCTGGTCCACCTCGAAATCAATGAGCCTGTAGGTTGGTTTACAGCTTACCAACAGCCCAACCAGCCCCATTATAACAAATAGGAGTATTTTCCGGTTATTATTCAAATTAAAGATCCCTTTATTTTTGTTCTCTGTAATAGTCCCGTTTAATGCAGTTGAAATTAACTATAATGCCTGAAATATCGAAAAACAGGTTATTAGAATATAAACTTCGGAATAAAATTTGCATTTTT
>JAFGGQ010000032.1 GCA_016930435.1 bacterium | reverse complement strand
TACAAAAATTACTCCTATTATATTGAAGGAACCTCATGCAAAACCAAAATAATTTCTTTTTTTAAATTGATATAAAAAAAAAACCTATTATAATACATTATTATTGAATGTGAGAATCTGATTTGGATTTTTTGAACTTTACCTAAGGTGGTTGAAATGATATTAATAAAAAGGTTGCCAATGTTCGCTCTATTTTTCGCCTTGCTTTTTGCTCAGAATTTAAGGGCATTCGCTCCGGAACAGAATAGTATAGAGCCAATTATTCCTAAAATGCTTAATGAAGAGTTCTTTGATGAAACATACTTATCTGCGTTTAGTATGCAAGGTGCTGAATGGGAGTTCTTTTTAAGTGAGAATCCAGGTAACTGGCGGATTATTGTTAACAGATTAACCGGACAGCCTCACCGGGTATGGGGTGGAAGGATATTTTTGTCAGACCCTGATAATCTGACAGAGAATAATATACCTCACCACGCTCTTAGATTTCTGCAGAGCAACCAGCACCTGATGGGTTTGAATATCGATGAGCTTGAGCTTCAAAGTTGCCAAAAGCAAGGGAAATTATGGTACGTTCACTTTGAACAGCAAAAGGATGGGGTTGGTGTATATCGTTCCCGTACAGATATCCGTATTCATGAAGATGGTTATATTGTATTGTTTGGATCGGATTTTCAATCCAATATCGGGATTCAGCTTGTGCCCGATATCCCCGGCCAGTCAGCTATAAATATCGCTATTAGTGATCTTGGAACGGATTCGAACCCCATTCGTGAAATCGAACCCGAGCTTTTTATCCTGCCTGTTATTAATGAAGACCTTCAGTATGATTATCATCTGGTTTGGAACTTTAAAATTTATGTCGATGAACCGTTAGGGAATTGGGAATATATGATCGATGCCATCACGGGAGAGATACTTTATCGCTTGAATGACCTGCGTTTTGATATATTGTACGGGAATATAACCGGAATGGCAAAACGTGCCTATTATGATGATCCTGTAGTTGAAGAGGAGATGCGGCATATAGATGTGATTTTTGGTTCCTATAGTACCAATGCTGATGGATTCGGTTATTATGAATTTTCCGGTTTAAATTCAAGCTCCCGAAATTTTCAGTTGTATTTAGAGGGGAATTACCTGAATGTTGATTATGAGGATGGCGATGATGCGTATTATTCAACGACCATTTCCCCGGCAGATTCACCTTATGATTTTATGTGGAGCACCAGCGAGGCTTTGATCGATGAGATGAATGTCTATTATCATGCAAACTTGTACCATGATTATGTAAAGCATGTTCTCCATTATGACGGAATGGACTATCAAATGCCTGCTATAGTGAGGGTTGGTTCCAATTATGATAATGCCTACTGGGATGGTTACGGTATTAATTTTGGGGAAGGGGGTTCCTATTTCTGGAATCTGGCATTGCATTGCGATGTGATCTATCATGAGTACACCCATGGGGTAACCCATTTTATTTATCCTGAGGGCAGTCTGCCATATTATGGTCAATCCGGAGCAATGGATGAGGGATTCTCGGACTATTTTGCCTGCACAGTTACCAACGAATCGGATATGGGGGAGCGGATCTATCGCTCCAACCCTGCGGAGGTCATGCGCTCTTTGGATAACGCTCACCGTTATCCTGAGAATTTTATTGGTGAGGTTCATTACGACGGGATGATCTTTGGCGGTGCGCTCTGGGATCTCCGTGAGGAGATCGGAGCGGGACCTGCAGACAGCATTATACACATGGCCCGGTTCGGTTTCCCTGAGACCTTTGAGGATTATCTGGTAGAATTACTTTTGGTGGACGATGATGACAGCGATCTGGAAAACGGCTCCCCCCACATGAGGGAGATATATGAAAATTTTCATCTTCACGGTATCGGGTCAGGTTATACCCTGGAAATCATTCATACCCCTTTGCCCGATAGCGAGGATTCGGTAAGTTCCTACGCCCTAACTGCCCGGGTTGTCCATGTGGTCAGCCTGGTTTCTGAATCAACTTTCGTTTGCTATTCAACCGATGGCGGTGGTACCTGGAATACATTAAGCCTGACTGAAAGCGGTCCGGATCACTACGAAGGGGCGATCCCCGCTCAACCTTATGGCTCTGAAGTGCGCTATTACCTTAAGAGCCAGGATATCCATTCTGTTGTTGCGTATTCACCCACTTATGCTCCCGCTGGTCAGCATGTTTTCCGTGTGGGATATGATTCCGAAGCCCCCTTGATCAGGCATTCCCCATTGCCCGACCAATCCAGGATCAGCTGGCCAGCAATGGTCCGCTGCGAAGTAACCGATAACCTGGGATTAAGTGAAGTGATTTGCATGGTGAATATCAACTCGTTATCGGCAGGCGATATCGTGCTTAACCGCTTTGAGGATACTGATGAATATAATGGCTATATAGATTTCTACGTGGAGGTCGGAGACCTTGTGGAATACCGGCTAAAGGCTGTTGATGCTTCCCTGGCAGGGAATGTAACTTATTATCTTCCCGCTACTTACCTTGAGTTTGAGATACTTGATCGTTACTTTGAACCGATGGAATACGAGTGGGTGCCTTATTTCAGTTACAGCCATGAGGATGGTCATCCGGATACTGCACGCACTTACGGTAATCAATGGCATCTTAGCGGATTGAGAAACCATACTTCGGGTGGGTCCCAGTGCTGGAAATGCGGAAGCTATGATTTTAATGACTATGAGGACCTGCTGGATGCCGCTTTGGTGTCCCCCCAGTTGCGATTGGGAGTAGATTCACGCCTGTTTTTCTGGCAGTATATGGATGCCGAAACCAGTGCAGCCCATTCGGGCCGCTGTTATGATGGGGGCTTAGTAGAGATCTCACTGGACGACGGGGGGAGCTGGAACCAAATCTTCCCGGAAGGAGGTTACCCCTTTACCATAAGGGATGGCTCTATTCGCGGCCCCTTTTATGAAGACACACCGGTTTTCTCAGGCCATAGGAATTGGGAAGAACTGGAATTTGACCTTTCTGCATATACCGGTATTATCCGGCTACGCTGGCGTTTCGGCTCTGATGGCGCTTATGCCGGAGAAGGATGGTACCTTGATGATATTACTCTGGAATCGGATTCAGTTTATGTACTCAGCCCGGAAGGAGAATGGAAACCCCGGCTAATCGAACTTTATGATAACTATCCCAATCCTTTCAATGCTCAAACCAGAATATTTGTAAGATACGATTTCCCACACCCGTTCAGTATCTCAATTATAGACCTCATGGGCCGTGAGGTCAAAAGCTTTTTTATTCAACCGGAGTCTGGCCAATACTATTATTCTGTTAACTGGAACGGCCTTGATGAGCAGGGGCGGAATTTGCCATCCGGAGTCTATTTGTACCGCCTTGAATCAGAAACCAAAAATATTACGAAAAGATGT
>JAFGGQ010000031.1 GCA_016930435.1 bacterium | reverse complement strand
GCCATGATCAATATGACCAATAGTCCCAATGTTCATGTGGGGCTTCTTCCTCTCGAACTTCTCCTTTGCCATCTCTTGTATCCTCCTGAAACAGTAAATTTTACTTAATATACTAAACCTTTTATTTTCTGCAAAAACTTTTCTTCACGATATTCAGGTAAACGACGATATTCAGCAAATTGCATCATATAAAATCCCCTGCCCTGGGTAATTGACCGCAGGATAGTGGAGTAGCCAAACATCTGGGATAGCGGTGCTGTAACCTTGATCAGTTGACCGTCAGGACGGATCTGTATCCCTCCGATCTGAGCACCCCGTTGATTCAATTCGGTGATTACATCACCCACATATTCTTCAGGGGTTATAACCTCAACGCTCATTACCGGTTCCAGCAGTATCGGCCCGGCGTCGTTCAGAGCACTCCTTAAAGCGTTAGCGGCAGCTACTTTCAAAGCCAGCTCTGAATAATTGTCGGGATTATATTTAACATCTAAAAGCACTGTTTTTATATCGGTTAACGGATAACCGGCAATAGTGCCACTCTCGGAAGCGGCGATAATGCTTTTTTCAATAATTTTCAATATATTATCGGTTACCAGACGTGAAGGTTCAAGGGCAGAGACCACTTTATAACCCTTACCCCTTTGCCTGGGTTTAACCTCAAGTTTTACTTCTGCATATTGGACGGAATCCCCGACAAGTTGATTAAATTGGCTTTCGCCTATGCTCGCCTTACTGATACTCTCCCGGTACCCTACCTGTGGTTGCCCCATGTTGACCTGGGTATTAAACTCCCTCTTCGCCCGTTCCATTAATACTTCCAGATGCAACTCGCCCATACCGGCAATAATGGTTTGACCGGTTTCCGAATCGTATTTGACCGAGAAAGTGGGATCTTCTATCTGCAGCTTTTCCAGGGTTTCATTCAGTTTGCTCTCATCGGCTTTGGACTTAGGCTCCACTGCGGCAAAGATGACCTGGGGGGGGAACTTCATGGGTTCAAAAGCTATCGGATGCTTGATGTCGCAAAGTGTATCGCCGGTGCGGATATCCTTGATCCCGGCTAAGCCGACAATATTCCCGCTTAACACTTCATCGATCTCCTTGCGGGTGCTGGAATGCATTTGATAGATCTTGGAGATACGCTCTTTCCGTTCTGTGCGGGGATTGAGAACTTGCGATTTTACACTCAAACTGCCGGAATATACCCTTAAATAAACCAATTTATCCAAAAAAGGATCGCTATAAATCTTGAATACCAATCCGGAAAAATAGTTATCATCGTTCAATTCCCTGCTGATTGGCTGCTTAGTCACCGGATGATAACCTTCGATAGGGGGGAGGTCGCTGGGGGAAGGGAGATAGTAAATGATAGCATCTAAAAGGTTTTGTACCCCCTTGTTACGAAGGGATGCTCCGCAAAGGACAGGAACTAATTGATGGTTTAAAACTGCCTTACGAATGGAGCTGCGAATGGTATCAGGTGACAGCTCTTTTTCAGCGACCAGGGCTTCTAAAATGGCATCGTCATTTTCGGAAAGCTTTTCAAGTAGGATTTCCCGGGCTTGTTCCGCTTTTCCCCTCATCTCTGCAGGGATGGGCAGAGTATCAAAATCGGCTCCCAGGGTATCATCTTGGTAGCTGAACATGACCATCTCGATGAGATCGATGACGCCGCAGAAATTATCTTCCTTTCCTACTGGGATATTTATCGGATATGCTGGTGCCGAGAGCTTTTCCTGTATCATGTGGATAGCCTGTTCCATATCCGCTCCCGCCCGGTCCATTTTGTTAACATAGACGATCCTGGGGATTTTATACGTGTTGGCTTGTCGCCAGATGGTCTCAGATTGGGGTTCCACACCCCCAACAGCACAGAGAATGGCGATCGCACCGTCCAGTACCTTGAGGGCTCGTTCGACCTCTATGGTAAAATCGACATGACCGGGAGTATCGATGATGTTGATCTGGTGTTTTTTCCAAAAGCAAGTAGTAGCAGCGGAGGTGATAGTGATCCCCCGTTCCTTCTCCTGGTCCATCCAGTCCATCACTGCTGTACCTTTATCCACTTCCCCAATTCGGTGGGTAATGCCCGTATAATAGAGCATCCTCTCGGTAGTGGTGGTTTTTCCGGCATCGATATGAGCCATAATACCGATATTCCGGATGTGGTCTATGTCGATCGTTCGTTTCATATAAAACTACCAGCGATAGTGAGCGAAGGCCTTGTTCGCCTTAGCCATTTTAAGGGTATCGATCTTTTTCTTGATTGATGAACCCGTTTCCTGAGCGGCAGCCATGATCTCATGGGCTAATTTTTCAGCCATAGTATGTTCATTACGGTCATGGGAATACTTTATCAACCAGCGAATGGCCAGGGTCAGCTGACGGTGTTCCGGGACTTCAATTGGAACCTGATAAGTGGCACCGCCCACCCTTCTCGGTTTAACCTCCAGATTTGGCTTTACCTTTTCAATTGCTTCCTCAAAGACATCTAATGGTTCCCTATCGGTCTGGGCTTTTACCAGATCCATTGCGTCATAAAAAATACTCTGGGCAACTGACTTTTTGCCATCCTTCATTAATTTATTAATAAAGGCTCCTACAGTTATATTTTGATAACGATAATCCTTTGGGGGTTTTCGTTTCTGAGCTTTTCTTCTCCTTGGCATACTTATATTACCTCATAATTAGCTTTTTGGTTTTTTGGTCCCGTATTTGGACCGGGCTTTCTTTCTATTGTTAACCCCATCTGCATCCAAAATGCCCCGGACGATATGATACCGTACTCCAGGTAGGTCTTTTACCCTTCCTCCACGAACCAGAACGATAGAGTGCTCCTGGAGGTTGTGGCCTTCACCAGGTATATAGGCAGTAACTTCGATCCGGTTGGAAAGCCTTACCCTGGCGATCTTCCGGAGGGCGGAATTAGGCTTTTTGGGGGTCATAGTATATACACGGATACAAACGCCCCGCTTCTGGGGACAGCTCTGCAAAGCAGGGGTAT
>JAFGGQ010000030.1 GCA_016930435.1 bacterium | reverse complement strand
GTTTCTCAAAATTTCTCTTATATCTCCACAGACCTTTTCAAAGTTATTCATAACCTCTGTATTCTTGAATCTGATCAATGTATTCAGCGTTAACTATAAAAAACCAGTGGCGAAACCTCCTAAGTTTTTTGTAAATTAAGCTTTAGAAAAACAACATCAAACAAGGAGTTTTCACCCAAATTGTGGAAATAAAATATGAAACAGTAGATAAAAAAGCAAGCAGTTTCGGGGGACTTCATCCACTTTCCCAATTATTACGCTAAATAGGTTTTAATGAATAATTTGTAAAAAACAGGCAAAATTTTATTACTGAAAAGATAAATCAGAATTTAGGTCTTTATCTTTCAGAACTATATTCCGGTGATCTGTTTACTTGGATTATTTTAATCAGTTTTCGTTTGACAGCAACCCCTCTCCTGCTTATTATTTTAATGTAACTAATCGAGGCTTTAAAAATTCACCGGTATATCGGACAGTCATTAATAAAGATCAACCTAAAGGGAAATGAGGAGCAATGGGCGCAATAATATTGGATGGTAAAGCATTGGCAAAGGAGATAGAAAGGGAGCTGCTGGAAAGAGTGGAAATAATCAAGCAAAAGTCTGGTGGCAGGGCTCCTATCCTGGCTACTATTCTGGTGGGAGATGATCCCGCTTCAGCCACTTATGTCAGGATGAAGGGGAATGCCTGCGCCCGTGTCGGGATGGAATCGCTGAAAATTATTTTACATCAGGAAACCACCACGCGGCAGTTGCTTGAGGAGATCGACAAGTTGAACGAGAATCCTGATGTTCACGGGTTACTTCTGCAGCATCCGGTTCCGGAGCAGATAGACGAACGGGCAGCTTTCGAGCGGATAAAGCTGGAGAAAGATGTGGATGGGGTTACATGCCTCGGCTTTGGAAGAATGGCTATGGGTGAATCCGCTTACGGTTCAGCAACTCCTGCGGGTATAATGAAACTTTTAGACCATTACCGGATACCTTTTAAGGGAAAACACGCGGTAGTCGTAGGAAGAAGTCCGATACTTGGCAAACCCCTTGCGATGATGCTCCTGAACCGGCATGCCACTGTAACGGTCTGTCATTCCAGGACCCAGAACCTTCCTGATATAGTTCGTCAAGCAGATATCATTGCCGGGGCGGTGGGCAAGCCCGAGTTCGTGAAAGCGGACTGGATAAAAGAGGGCGCAGTGATCATCGATGCTGGTTATAATCCCGGTCCGGTAGGCGACGTCGAGTTATCCGCCGCCATTCACAAATGTTATGCCTATACCCCGGTACCCGGCGGCGTGGGCCCAATGACCATTGCCACCCTGATAGCCCAGACCGTTGAAGCCGGTGAAAAGGCCCTGAGTATTGCATAACCTTATGATAAACAAAAACCAAAGAGAGTAAATACGGTGGGGCATCACCCCCAGAATATGCGAACAATTTAACCGGAGAGCACAATTGAGAAGAAATTATCTATTCATAATAATCATAATTTTTATTCTTTCAATGGGGTGTGAAGAGGTTGCCAAGATACTCACGGGAACGATTTCAGGAAATATTATTGATGATGGGAACCCTGTTCAGGGGGCTTATGTTCTTGCGCTGGCCTATAACTCCGAAGGCAGCATCCCGGAAGGTTTGAGTTTGGAGAGCGGCTCGTTAACCAACGAGAACGGCCGGTACACCATACTTGAAGTGGATGCCGGTGATTATATGGTTGTAGCTATCAAGGATATGGGTAGTAATATGCAGTTCGATCCGGAAGATGATCCCATTGGTTTCTATGGGGAACCGGATACCCTGGGACTGGGTATTACTATCCCCTCCAGAATCACCCTTGATGACCAGGGAGATGATATAGATAATATCGATATCGATGATATGTACCTCCTGCCTTCCGGGAAATAGAGTCTATTAAGGCTTCTAAAAAAAGCCTTACGGGGGGCAGAGTATAGTTTACAAAACACGGAAACATCAATAGAGGAGAGTGTTCATGTCCGATGAGAAAAAATATTCACTTCAAGAAGCGCACCAAGCTTTTGCGGCTGGATTGTTCAATCAATGCTGGGAATTACTGGAAAAAGAGGATCGAAGCGAAGAAGACACCCGTAAGTTGATCAATGCCGCTCATGCTTCGCTTTACCATTGGAGCCGAATTGGGAAGCCTATTAACCTGCAGAGGGGGGAATGGATGATCTCGCATGTCTATTCGGTAATGCATCGCTCTGAACCCGCTCTTTATCATGCCCGGAATTGCCTGAAACTTACCCGGGAACATGATTTTAAGGATTTTGATCTGGCTTATGCTTATGAGGCCATGGCGCGCGCTTCCGCGGCTAATGACGACAGGGATGAATTCACTAAATATTTTAAAATGGCTGAGGAAGCTGCCGAACAAATTGCTAAAGAAGGCGACAACAAGCAGTTCCTTTCTGATCTCGAAGCCGAGCCCTGGTTTGGGTTAAAGCCAATTTAAAAGGTACTATGAAATTCTGGATAATACTTGTTCTGTCAGGTGTACTTATAAGCCTGGTTTTTGCACAGCCAGACACCCTATATTCCCCGCGCCGGATTCCGGTTCGTACGGGCGATTCCCTGGCCGCCGATCTTTATTCGGCAGATTCCACTCTCCCAAAACCCGTAGTTTTTATCCAAACCCCGTATAACAAAGCGACCTATCGCCTGGCTTCCTTTCTGCTGGACGAGGAGGATTCCACGGGTTTCTGGGACCTGGTCCATTATCATTTTGTTATTATGGACTGGCGTGGATTCTATGGTTCCGCCCCGGCAGCCTCGCCTGGTTATGACCGGGGTCTGGACGGTTTCGATGCGATAGAATGGATCGCCGCGCGGGATTGGTGCGATGGCAACGTGGGCACTTACGGGGGATCCGCGCTGGGCGCTATACAATTCCAGACCGCCAGGCACCAGCCGCCGCACCTGGTCTGCTCCGCCCCATGGATTAAGGACCTCCCAACTACCTATTTCGACTATTATACCGGCGGAGTTTACCGTAAGGAGCACGCCGAATCACATGAATTCCTGGGCTTTATTACTACCGCTTTTATCCTCAGCCATCCTACACTTGACTGGGTCTGGCAGTTGTCCGCCCTAAATACGGATTACGCAGAATCAATTGCTGTGCCCTGCCTGATGCTCTCCGGATGGTTTGACCACTTCCCCGGCGACGTGATAAATACCTTCCAAAGCCTTACAGAACGAAGCGACCCGCCGGTCAGGGAGCAGCATAAACTGATTATGGGTCCCTGGACCCACAGCCAGGTTGATAAACGCGTACAGGGCGAGTTGGAATACCCGGAAGCCGAAATGTTCGGAGAAAACCATGCCAAACTCTTTTTTGATTTCTATTTGCGAGGGGTAGCCAATGGTTATGACGCCTTGCCACGGGTACAGTATTTCCAGATGGGATGCAATGATTGGAGGGCTGTCGATAACTGGTATAATCTGCCTTATAACCTTGATACCCTTTTTCTGCACACGGGTCAGCTCCTTGAATGGGAAACTCCAACCGGTACCGATGATTATGATTCCTTTTTTTATGATCCCCGTAATCCTGCCCCGGTTTACGGGGGACCCCGGTTCAATCCCGCTATCCCTGCCCTGAAGATGGGCCCGTACGATCAAAGGGATACTATCGAAGCGCGCGATGATGTGCTAGTCTTTTCCACCCCGGTACTCACCGAGGATCTGGTAATTTCCGGCCCGATAACCGTCCAGCTCTACATTGCCTCGGACAGAATGGATACCGATATCAATGTCAGGCTCAGTGATGTTTATCCCGACGGAAGGTCCATGATATTGAATTACGGCATACGACGGTTGAGGTTTCGAAATGGATACTCACTTGAAGAGCCGGCTACTCCGGGCCTGATCTATCCCCTTCAGATCGGGATCCCCGACATCGCTCAGACCTTTCTGACGGGCCATCGACTCCGGCTGACCGTTACCGGCGCCTGTTATCCCCATTTCGATATCAACCTCAATAATGGCGGGGATATGTATGTACCCGGGGATACCCTCACCGCACTGAACCGGGTCTATTTTGATGGCTCTCATCCCTCCGGGTTGATATTGCCGGTGATCAGCGGAGCTACGAGAATAGTAGAAAAACCAGGCCCTCGTCCCCAAAGCATTGACCTGCAATGTTATCCTAACCCCTTTAATGCTGCCCTGAATATTACGGTTAAAGAGGATCCAAATTATCCACGGGGAAGGGAGTTTTCACAGATCTTCTTCTATGATCTGACAGGCCGGGCATTACAATCCCGCACCTTAAAACTTAACCAATCATATTTGTGGACTCCGCCGGATCACATCCCCTCCGGGATCTACCTGATCCAATTGCGTTCGGGCACTCAGAGCATCACCAAACAGGTGATATATTTACGCTGAAATCAAATATGAATGAATATATTAGGGTTTATGATCCGGACTCTGGTTTTTTTCCCGCAACAATTTAATGATTTAGGGGCAGGCAGGGTCAACCCTTCAGCAACTTCAGGGCCTTTTCGACCACATTCTCCACGGTAAATCCCATTTTCTGCATTATTACCGAACCCGGTGCAGAGACCCCAAAACTATCGATGCTGATAATGTCCGATGGTTCTCCCAGGAATCTATGCCATCCGGTACTTATTCCTGCTTCCACGGCAAGGCGTGGAATACCGTGGGGCAGCACTTCATCCTGGTACCGTGTATCCTGCTCCCGGAATATCTCCCAGCAGGGCAGTGATACAACCCTGACCCGGTAGCCATCATTACGGAGTATCTTTTCGGCCGCTATTACCAGGTGTACTTCCGAACCGGTGGCCAGCAGTATGAGTTCCGGATTGCCCTTTGTGGGATTCACTAATATATAACCGCCCCTGAGGGTTCCCTGGGCGATGGGGTATTCCCGGGGGTCCAACACCGGTATTTTTTGCCTGGTCGTGATGAGTGCCACCGGTTTCCGGCGTGAAATGGCCAGACGCCATGCAAATGCGGTTTCATTGGCATCCGCCGGGCGGATAACGGTAAGGTTGGGGATGATCCTGAGGCTCATCACCTGCTCAACGGGCTGGTGTGTAGGACCATCTTCGCCAACACCGATACTGTCATGGCTAAAAATAAAGATGGAATGGGTATTCATAATAGCGGCCAGCCTGATCGCGGGTCGCATAAAATCGGCGAACACCAGGAATGTCGCGCTGTAAGAGAGCAATCCGCCATGCAGAGCGATGCCGTTTACTATGGCTCCCATCGCATGCTCCCTCACTCCGAAATGGATGTTTCTTTCCCCGGCATGCCGGGCACTCAGGTCGCCAGAAGAATTGATATTGCTTTTATTGGAGCTTCCCAGGTCCGCCGACCCACCGATCAAGCCGGTTAATGTTTGAGCCAGGGCATTTAGAATCTTCCCGGATGCCTGTCTTGTGGCCAATGGCCCATCTTCGGGAAAGAAAGCAGGGATGACACCCTCCCAACCCTTTGGAAATTCACCCTTGATCATGTTATCAAGAAGCCTGCCTTCCTCAGGAAACAGCCGGCAATACTCCCGAAACCTTTCCAGCCAACCGGTCTGGAGATCGGACCCGCGGTCAACCGCCTTTCGACAATGCTGCAGGACCTCAGGGGGTACATAAAAGGGGGGTTCCAGGGGCCAGTTCAGATTATTTTTTGTCTCAATCACTGCTTCCGAACCCATCGGAGCTCCATGGACATTTTCTGAATCCTGTAAGGGGCTGCCATAACCGATATGTGTTTCTACAATAATCAATGAAGGTTGTTTGGTATTGGCTTGCGCGGCATTAATGGCGCTTTCGATTAGCTCCAGATCATTGCCATCCGGAACATACTGCACCTGCCAGTTGAATGCCTCGAAGCGTTTGGCCACTTTTTCGGTAAAGGCCAGACCGGTGTTCCCTTCAATGGTTATACTATTACTATCATAGAGCGCAATAAGCTTGCCCAGCTCTAAAGTTCCCGCAAGTGAAGCGGCTTCGGATGATACACCCTCCATGAGGTCGCCGTCGGAGACTATAGTGTAGGTGAAATGGTCGATGATCTTCTGGCCTTCGCGGTTAAACCGTGAGGATAGGTGTTTTTCGGCGAGAGCCATGCCGACGGCCATGGAAAATCCTTCGCCGAGGGGTCCGGTAGTAGCTTCCACGCCGTGTGTGCGGCCATATTCCGGGTGACCGGGTGTATGGCTTTGCCATTGCCGGAATTTTTTAAGATCATCCATGGAAAGGTCGAATCCGAAAAGGTAGAGCAAGGCATACTGCATGGCAGAAGCGTGCCCGGCGGATAGTATAAAGCGATCGCGATCAAACCACTTGGGGTCCCGGGGATTAAAGCGGAGGTGGCGATCCCACAATAAGTATGCCATGGGGGCAGCGCCAAGAGGCATGCCGGGATGTCCGGACCGGGCTGCCTCAATCGCATCAACAGATAAAAAACGAACCGTATTTATACAAAGCTCATCAATACCTCCCATAAGTGTACACCTTTCTTTTTAATAGATTGAAAGATAACCGGTTAACTATACCGACAATAAAAACGCTTCTTTTGAAAAACATGTTTTCTCTTTCTAAGCCCTGTTATTATTATATATATAATTACCCCCAAAGCGTCAATAAATATCTTAATAATTATATAACCTTTTTCAATGGACTCGATCTGGTATTATTCTATGTTAGTCCTTTCTTCGTTTGTTTTGCGATAGGTCAGGTTCTGAATTCGCGCCAGCAGAGTGCCATTAAAGGGGTTAAACATGAGTAAGACAAGAATAATACCGAATAATTTCATCATAAATCAAGGTTGTTCAATGAGAATTAAAGCTAAAAAATCCATAAATACAAGGATATTTTTGGAAATACAGAGGGTATTTAAGGGGGAATTATTTTCCACCCTTGGGGGTTAATGAAATACGGTTTTTATTTAACCAGGGTGATCCTTTCTTCCACGGTATCTCCATTACCGCTCAATCGAACCAGGTAAACACCGGTGGGTACCTGCTTCCGGCGCTTGGTTTCGCAGGTTTCCCAGATAGCTGTATGAACCCCCGGAGAGACCATTCCCTGGGCAATTTTCGCCACTTGATATCCCGCCATATTATAAATGGAGATATCCACCCTTGCCGGTTCAGGTACTGAATAATTGATTCTGATTGCGCTATTGAATGGATTGGGATAAGTGCTCAATATCTCCAGTTGCCCGGGTATTTTGGGATCCGCCTGGGCGTTCTCGATATATATCCCGAATAGGGTGGAATCCACCAGCATATTTTCCCAGTCATAACAACGATATATAATGTAATCCTGATCAATATCCAGCAGAATATAGTGATAGATGGAATGATAGATATCGATATATTCCCATTCCTGCTGCCAGGAGTCCAAAGCCGCGCCGCCGCCACCGGTGATAATGTAATTTACGCCTTCCTTGGAACCCCGTTCATAATCGTGAGTATGCCCGGCGAAAACAAAATCTACGTTATAGTATTCATAAAGGGGAACCAGGTAATTCCGAATATTGGGTTCGCCGTTATAACCGGGCGAATCCCATCCTTCAGAATAGGGTGGATGGTGATGGAAAACCATCAGCCAGGGTGCGGATTGGGCTTCCGGGCCGGACAGCTCATCGACCAGCCAGTTGTACTGTTCGGAAAGGGGAAAATACAAACGGTTGGTATCAATAAAGATAAGGTATGCTGGGCCATATCTTACCGAGTACCAGTGTTCGTTTCCGGGTTGTTCGACATAATACTCATACCAGTCGGCATCATTTTCATGGTTACCGATAGAGATGAAGCTGGCTGTATTTTTGAGCAGATTCCGCGCCGGCCATAAATATTCGTTGACCCATTGCTCATATACCCCGCCGGAGGTAACTACATCGCCAACGTTAATGGCCAGGTGAGGTTCTCTTGTAATCATTGCGTTAATCACCGTTTCGTGGGTAATATAATCCGTGCGGTTATCCCCCCAAATTGCCATTCGATATGGTGTTTCGGGATCCACCATCGTCTCAAAATAATAATCCGGTCCGGCGATGATGTCTCCCCCGAGGCGCAGGGCATAATAATACCGGGTATGATTGAGAAGTCCTTCCAGGAGTACCGATTGGATGGTACCGGATGGAACAGTCATGGAATCTGAATAAGATAGTGATGTGCCCCAGTAAAGCTTTGCGGTTGTTTCAGAGGCAGTTTCCCACATGATAGTAATGGAGTTGATTGTGGGGTTTTGAAGATAGGGACCTGCCCTGAGAGCGCTGGCTGAAGAGTCGATGACCAGTTCCGGAAGAACCATCACATTATCGAAGAAAGAGCCGCCATTAGCGTAGCACATGAAACCCAATCGGCCTTCGGGATAAGCGTCATCCTGAGCACTCAGCACTAATATACCCTCCTCAAATATTTTCAATGAATCCCGGGAAACCCACACCGTTGTGCAGAAGAAATTAGGGGGATAAGAGAAAGCGTCAAGGTCCTCGGCCAGGGTAGTGAAGACCCCGCCGTCACAGCGTTGCAGTCTGCGGAATGGCCCTCCGTTACCTGGATCTTCTACCCGGATATAGCGGTAATAGTCACCCTGATTCCGATAGCGGAAGAGCAATCCCACGCCATCATTATCGGTGGATTTCAATTCTACATTAAAGGAAAAATTGGACCATGTGGAGTCACCGGTTATGATCCGGGTTCCTGTATAGACCTCATATTCATTCTCGGTCGTATAAATATTGCTGGTCTGGGTTAAAACACCGCTGATAACGGTCCAGTTAGATGGTCCACCTTCGTAAGGGGCGATATCATAAACCTCCCATCCGTCGAAATCCCCATCGTTGAAATTATCAAAAAAGGGCAGTGGATCAGCTATTAGGGTTGCGGACAAGATAGCCAGGCTGAATGTAATATAAAGGACCCCATTTTTTTTCATATCTAATCTCCAATACCGGGTATAGAAATAACTTGGATATTCTATAAAAAGTAATTTAAGAATAAATACTAAAAAGTCAAATTATATAATTAAATAACAATAAGATACAAGTACAGTTATCATAGTTAAATTCTGCTTTATATTTTCACTTAAAAAATTTTGCCTGTTTTTTACAAGTTTTTCATTAACCAAATTTAAACACTATCCCCTTTACACCAAATATTAATACTGGTGATTATCCGAGCAACCTTATATGTTGACAATTAATTTAATTTACATATTTTCTAATAATTATGATTAGAAACACCGTGCTTTTCTTAATGATCCTTGGTCTCGCCGGGCTGCTATGGTCTGAGGGATGGGACGATTTAGAGGAAATTATTCCTGCCCGTTACCGGGATAAGGTATTCGAAAACCTTGAAAAAGCAGGCGATAATGCTCCGGAATTGGTCCATGCCATCCGTTATGCCGCTGACGGTATTCTGGATGGACTTTGCTTTTTGATCGCAAATATGCCCCCCAGCGACCTGGCTACCGTCTCCCGTGAATTCCTGATCAACGATGTCTCCTTGTCTTATAATCTCCGTAAGGAGTTCTGGTGGGGGAAGGAGTATGATGAAGAAACCTTTTTACATTATGTGCTGCCCTATCGTGTGTCCCAGGAGCCAGTAGAAGCCTGGAGACCTTATCTTTACAGCAAACTGAAACCCATAGTAAAAGACCTCACTACCATGTCAGAGGTAGCCGTGGAGATAAACAAGTGGTGTGGTGAGCGGGTTCGTTTCCAGCAGACCCAGCGTCAGGATCAGGGTGTATTTGAAACCCTCCGCAGTGGTTATGGCCGCTGCGAGGAGATGATGATCGTTTACGTTTGTGCATTAAGGGCTGTGGGAATACCTGCCCGGGAAGCATGGACACCTTACTGGGCAACCGGTGATAACAATCATGCCTGGACCGAAGTATGGGCAGATGGGAAATGGCACTATACCGGCGCCTGTGAACCCAAACCCAGCCTTGACGATGCCTGGTTCAATCTTGCCGCAAAAAGGGCAGCCGTTATCCTTGCCTCCTCCTTCGGCCCCCTCGACCCTCAGAATGATAACGAATACATCTACAAAAATAAAAAACACTATGGGATTATAAACTCCACCTTCAACTACCGGCAACCATCCCTCTTAACAGTCCAGGCTGAAAGCGAAAGCGTTCATGTCTGGGTCTCCGTATTTAATTTCGGAGCCCTGCGGCCTATTCTTCACCGATATACCGACAGCCAGGGTAAGGCTTCTTTTTATATGGGCGAAGGACAATACTTCGTGTCCGGTGGGAATACCTCTCAGTCCTTCTGGGATGTGGTGGAATTAACTGCCGGTGAAGAGACTACTTTTCAGATAGTACCATCTCCCGAAAAGATGGGCCAGGAAAAATTCTGGCTCCGTTATAAACCCGTCGAAGCATACCAATCAGAATAATGATGGAGCTTAACATGAATAAAAGTATATTGTCAATAATTATTTGCTTAGGATTGATATTTCCTATTCCTTCATTTAGCTATCAACCCAGTTCGGTGTATCTCCTCCATCCCCAATCCGCAAACCTTGCCGCCATGGCCGAAGTGAACGCCGGAATGCCCTATCCCAATACAATGCAGTTCAACCCGGCTGCAACCGTTCTTAAAGAAGGGCTGTCCGCAAATCTCATGTACAATTTCCACCTCCAGGGGATCCATAACAATTCCGCCGGTCTCTATTGGCGCAAGAAAAATTTTAATCTCGGTACCGAATTCTTCCTTTCCAGTATTGACGATATCGAGAAGAGAACCATTGCCTCCCCGGAACCACTGGGAACCTTTACCTCTCACAATCTATACCTGGGGTTCAACCTGGGTTATACCATCAAGAATATCGTAACGGTGAGCGCCCGTTATAAATATCTTTATGAACGCATCGATTATGAAGATGCTTCCAATAATACTGCCGATTTCGGGATATTGATCAGACAGAATATAAAGGGCCGAACGGTAAATTTGGGCGGCTCGGTATGCAATTTCGGAAAAGATTTTACCTTTCTGGATTATCAATTCCCCATGCCTAAGGTATATCGGGCAGGGGTATCTTTTATCAGTCCCGATCCGGCACTCATGGTAGGTTTCGACCTAATAAAACCTGAATTCAGCGATTTTCTGTACGCACTGGGCGCTCAGTATCAACTCATCGAATGGCTGGAGCTGCGGGGAGGGTATATAATTGGCCACGATACCAGAAGCATTTCCGCCGGAGTGGGTTTTTTGTACCGCAATTTCACCTTCGACTATGCCTTTGTACCCTATCGAAACAGCCTGGGATTTTCCCATCTGATCAGTGTCGGTTTTATTGAATAGCTTTTCCGGTCAGAAATGGGTAAACACTTAATAACATATTGCCATAAATCCCTTTTTTACTTGGTCATTCCTTTAATCTTGATACCTCTGACCGTTTTATGGGGGCAATACGCTGAAGTGCTCCCTGGAAATAACGGTTTGAGTTCTGTATTCGGTGAATACCGTTCGGATCATTTTCATGCCGGCATTGATTTTCGTGCACCCGAAGGCAGGGGAATGGAGGTATTTGCATTGGATAGCGGATATGTTGAGAGGGTGGAGATCACCGTCTGGAATTACGGAAAGGCACTTTACTTCAGAACCCTGGATGGAAAAATCGCAGTTTACGCGCACCTGGACCGCTATTATCCGGAATTAGATAAATATGTCCGGCAGGTTCAAGCCGAAATAAAGAGTTATACTTTAAAACTCCGCTTTGAGGCAGATGAATTTCCACTGGCCCGTGGTCAGTTGATAGGTTATTGCGGAAATACCGGAACCATTATTCCTCACCTTCACTTCGAACTGAGAGCAGAAGACAATTCCGCCCTTAATCCCTTAAACCATGGATTTTCAATGGCAGATAATAAACCCCCCATAATAAAAACCCTAACCATTATTCCTCTGAACGAAGATGCATTGATCAACGGGGGCTTAGAACCCGTTGAATTTCAGGCTCAACTCCGGGAAGGAAATTTTTACACCATTAACGACCCGGTTTACTTCTGGGGGAAAGTGGGATTTGCCTTATGCGCCGAAGATTATCAGGACGACCAAAATCCTAACGGCTTCGGATTATACCAATACAGACTTTACCTGAACGATTCCCTTCTCTTCCAGACGGGGTACGATCAATTCCAAAATTCCCAGGGGCCCTTGCGAAACCGGGTATGGAATACGGATCTGGAAAGATGGATGGGTAAGAGATATCACCAGCTTTTCATCACTGCCGGAGCTACCATGCCCTTTTGGGGAAAACTTGAACCCGGAGCGGGAACACTTAAAGCCTCCCAACTTTCTCAGGATACGAGCCTCGTTAGGATAGTCGGGGAGGACCATTCAGGCGGGAAATGTGAGTTGTTATTCAGGCTTATCAGGAGCGTACCCGGCGCAATATCCTTCTACTGCGAAGAGACCGAAGGGGGATGGTGGGCGACATTGGACCTCTGTGACACTACAATATACCGCAACCTGCAGTGGAGAAAAAATCTGGGTAAGGGGAAGTGGACATCTGCTAATCCTCGCCGTGAGGGAAAATCGGAATTCTTTATAGCCCTGCCCGATAGCGCTTCGGTTAAAATCCTGGAAATCAGCAGTAAAAGCATGGATTACCCTTTCCCCTTATACTGGTGCGCTACACCACCCGAAAAATACTTTGAAAGCTTTCCGGAACCGACTATTAGATGGCGTCTATTTCAGAATTTGTTCATCGTAGAAATCGAATTCTCAGCATTTATCCAAACCAATCCATTTGCCTGGGTACGTTATTTAGACCCTCAAAACCACATCCTGAGCGAGCACTCCGGGATAATCAATGCACAATCACCTACTACCTATTTTACCCGAATAAAACCAAATCCCAAGGCATCACAGATTTCCCTGAGCATAAACTGGACAAACCCCAGTGGCATTTCCCAGCAAACGGAGAGCATAAAGCAATATTACCTTCTTAAGCCAGGTAAGGGCAGCAAAATACAAACCGCCTGCCGCGAAGTTACCCTTGATGTTCCGCCGGGAGCGGTATTCACGGAAACCTATATTACTATTGAAGAGGGTGAAATGCAAATCGACCTCCTTCCCGCCATGAAATATTGGAGGATCGAACCAGAAGGATTCATTTTCGACCAACCGGTAGAAATCTGGTTAAAGATAGGAAAAGGGATAACAGATAGGCTGAGAAAAGGCTTGGTTATAGCTGAATATGAGGATTCCTCCTTTGATTTTATTGGGAACCTGATTGATACCCTCCGAAACGAAATCGGAGGGCGGATCACTACAACCAGTATTCTTTGCCTGATAAGCGATACCATACGCCCTGAGATAAGTCCCTCTGTTATCGAAGGGGCTGTCTATTCCAAATCACCCACGGTGATTTCGGCAAGGATCAGCGATAATTTGAGCGGATTTTCAGAACAGAACCTGCCGGAGATTTACCTTGATGATACCTGGGTGGTGGGTGAATATCATCCCTTTGAGGGCAAGATAAGCTATTATCCGGAGAACCATCTCCCGAAGGGGATTCACACCGTTATTTTCAGGGCAAAGGACAATGCCGGCAACCAGGCGGCGGATACCGTTAATTTTATACTTAACTGAAATCAACTGTTATTTTTGCGACTCCCCCCTGATGATGAATATCAGGCGTTCTTTAACAACATCGTAGCTGGGTTCGGTAGCGAAGTGGGCATGGTTTGCTACTTCTCCCTCGAATATCTCCTGAAGGAAAAATGAGCGTTGCCGGACGATTCGGGCTACAAGCCTGAATTCTCTCACTTTATCACCGTTTCGGTACAGATAGAATTTGTAAAACCAGCTCTCCCTGGATCGTTTTGCCTCGTTTGTAATGGCCAAAACCACATAATCGCCTACCTTAAATTCGTCCATAGGTTCTTCATCAATAACGGTGGTTATATACTGCCCGTGGTATGTTTGACCGCATCCCGTCAGCATAGCAATAAGGATGAGTCCGGTGACGACAATGGAGATCTTTAATGTTAGTTTCATCTGGAAACTTTTCATAATAAAGACATATTATTTAACCGCTATATTTTTTAACATAATCCTTTAGCCTAAAAAGTCAGGATTGAATCGTTCCTGTCAGCTTTGCCCGGAAAAAGACGGCATAAAGAGTTCGCGGTCTTTCCGGGTTTCTTCAAACACGCTTTTGAATAACTTCAGGTATTCGGGGGTAAGCAATTTTCCCCTCCGTGCCATCACTGCCCTGGCGGTTTTTAAGGCTTTGTCCAGATCATATTGCATGAACTTATGGTCCCCCCAGCTGAATGATGGGAGGTATTTGGGAGCCAGACCACCCCCATAAAAATTAACGCAAAATCCTATAATTGCCCCTGAGTTTATAAGACTGCCAATTCCAAGCTTGCTATGGTCGCCTATGAACACTCCTACCTTATTTGAGCCCGTGGATACCAGGTTGACTCCATCCGGTGATACCTTGATCTCGCCATAATTGTTTTTAAGGTCGGAATTAGTGGTCAGAGCCCCCAGGTTAACCCATTCACCAAGGTAAGAATGGCCAAGGAATCCCTCGTGGTATTTATTGGAATAGCCCATAAAGATGGACTCCTCCACTTCTCCTCCGACCCTGCATTGTGGGCCTATAGAGCAACCTTCACGGAGGCGTGTGCCGGGCATTAATTCGGATTTCTCACCAATCACTGCCGGACCCAGGATAACCGAATGGGAATGGATATGGGCACCACTCTCAATAAAAATCGGACCCTTCCTTGCATCAAGAACCACACTTGCATCAACCTCAGCATTGATCCCTATGTTAATAAAGTCCTTATTATAATAGTACACGCCCTCGCCAACCTTCCCGCTGTGCTGGGAATACTGAGGACCCCGAAAGTCTGCCTGGATAAAATCCGGATTCTGATTTACGTAATCCCATAAATAATCAGCAGGATTGAGCATAAGCCGGTATTCCTGATGATTGTGAGTCAAATACTCTATTATTCTTTCTTCTTCAGGTATGCCGAGAAGCATTTCCACAGGCGCAAGTGGGTTCTCATTGCAGATAAAACCTATTATATCGCCATCTGATCTGAACAATGCATTGTCTCCGAAGCTCAAGATATTATTTAAGGTTTCATGGTTCAGTGGAATTCGTCCGTTAAGAAAAATGGTCTTACCTTCCGGGGGGCGATCCTTGAAATGGTTAACCAGATCCTGATTGACAGGTAAAAGGTGGTTTTCCCTGCTCACCCCTTCCATCGAGGGCCGGGTAATCAATCCCAAAAAGTTCCCCCGGGTAAAGTTAGTTATACGTTCCAGGTTGCTATTTCGCCCTACCCTCATCTCGAACACGGGATGGGACAAGCTCAATGGCAAAAAGTTTTTCCAGCTTTCGGTCTCAAAAATAATGATATTGCCCACTTTCTTCCCCTTCTTTAGTAATCCTAACTGACCATTACGGCACGTTCACGGGCCCATTCCCGTAGTTCTTCAATATCTTCGCGCCTGGTTTCGGAGAGTGGATGAGTCTGCTCTAACTCTTCGAGTATCAATTTGGTGGTTACCTTTCCGGCCCCTGAAAAGGCGCTGTAGAGGGCGGAGGTAATAGCCTGTTCGATCTCCGCACCGCTGAATCCCTCTGAATTAGCCACCAGTAAAGGCAAATCAAATTCGGCGGGTTTCTGTTTATGTTTGGTCAGCAATATCTTAAATATTTCCAGGCGCTCTTCAGCCCTGGGTAAGTCCACAAAAAAAATCTCGTCGAAGCGGCCCTTTCGCAGAAATTCCGGTGGGAGCAGGGAAACGTCATTGGATGTTGCGACAATGAATACCGGCTTCTTTTTCTCCTGCATCCAATTCAAAAAAGTCCCCAGTATGCGCTTGGACAGGCCCCCATCGGGATCACTGCTTCCGGTTAAGGAGAAGCCCTTTTCGATCTCGTCAATCCAGAGTACAGCCGGAGCCATAGCCTCCGAGAGTTTGATCACTGCCCTGAGGTTTTTTTCGGTTTCCCCGATGTATTTATCATAGAGCCCGGCGGGATCCAACTTCAGCAGTGGCAATCCCCAGTACTTTGCAATGATTCTCGAGCAGAGGCTTTTACCGCAGCCTGGCACCCCTAACAGCAGTACTCCCCTGGGGAATTGTAGTCCATGTTCCCGGGCCTTCCCGGAGAAGGCTCCTTTGCGCCTGGATAGCCAAACCTTGAACCTTTTAAAACCCCCGATATAGGGGAACTCGATGGGATCATGATAGTACTCCAGTATCCCTCCCTCCTCCACAATATTCTTTTTAAACTCCAAAATCTGACCGATATCCTTCTCGCTGAGCATGTTGTTGCTCAGGATTGCCCGGGAGATCACCCGTTCCACTTCACGCTGGGTCAACCCGGTCATTTCCCTGGCCAGTCTCAGAAGATCCTCACGGGGTAATTTCAACCGGAAGTTGACCTGTTTAGCGATCCGGTTCATCGTTTCCATCATTACTCGGTAGATTTCATCCTGGTTCGGAAGCTGAAGATCATAGAGCACAAAATCCTTTTTCAGTTCGAGGGGAACCTCTATGTTTGGGGACGAAATAACGATGGATTTAAAACTACTATGGAAAATAGTACAGAGATCCCTCAGCTTTCTCGATATTAACTTATCCTGAAGATAGTGGTGGAAGTCTTTAAGCAGATAAATAGCCTCCATTCCATTATGAACGATATTGAGTACCTGCATGGGTTCCAGGGAGTTATACATCCCCTCGGATTTTCCGTACCTGGCAAGACCCCTTGTGGAAGTCCACACAAAAAGGGGTATATTCACCAGTAAGGAGACCTGCTGAAGCAAGTATTCAATGCGCTCTTCTTCCCAGGATTGGATGCCGATTAGGGGATAGCGGCACTTGACCAGGGTTTTAATATCTTCAATAGGATCGCTCATAACCGCCTTGATATATCAGTAATTCGACTTAAAATTACGGTGAATTCAGATTAAGTCAAGAAGTTTGAGGATTCATCTTAATCAATCCAAAATAAGTAGTATTATTTGCTTTTAACTGGTTTGATCAATAAAATGGTCGCTAATTTACCTTGCTTTTTTAAAAAAATATGCTATTTTATTATAGAATTTTTAACCAATACCAAAATGAACAGTGAGATTAAAATAATAAAAAAGTATTTACTGAACCTGTTTATAATCATTTTTGTGCCCTTAAGTGTCTTTGGGTGGTCAGATTGTCCCCTGGGGAAAACCGAGTGTGATATCAAATGCCCATTGTTCGTGGATGTTAATAATGATGGTATTTGTGATCACTCTCAACCGGACCCGGGTATCCCTGAGGGGATTTCGGAGGTTGCCCAGCTTTCAGAGGATGAAGGGGTATATCAACGCGAGTCCGTAAATGCGGGTAAAGATGGGATCGGTCATCCTGCGCCGGTACCTCCGGAAATAATTACCCCCATCGCCGATCCGGAGCCGGCATCCGGCATTTCCCCAAATTCCAAAATTCAAAATATCCCTATATATGAGGCTCCGGTCATTAACCTATCTCAGGGGAAGGCAGGAGGGTTACGGGAACAAGCTCAAACGGGATTAAAAGAAGGAGCGGGACCAAATTCACGAAATGAGTTGAAGGCTGGTCCAAATTCATCATTAAAACGCAAGCGAGGAAAGAGTGAGTACCACTTACTCCCTATCCTTCTGGGGCTTATGTTGCTCTATTTTTTAAGCTATATTCTCTCCAGAAAGGGGGTTTACAGGAAAGCTACCCATCGGAAAATATGGAATTTACTGTTGTTACTGACCTTTCTTTTTATGAGTATATTAGGGATATTACTGATCCTCCAGGTCAATTTCGGCATATTGACGAATACAAAATTCAATATGCTGTTCTGGCATGTAGAGGTGGGGATCGCGATGTTTGCAATCGCTATATTCCATCTGGTCTGGCATTTGAACTATTTTAAGTGCTATTTTAAAACGGGCAAATCAAAGAGTTGCGAAACCGCTGAGTAATAATATTGGGTGGTAGTTGTACCGGGAATTAAAAGACCATCGTATTACAATAGTTATCTAAGGGGGATGAGGGTCGGGGATTTTTAATCATCAGCCGCGATCATGAACTTTCGGACGAATTCTTCGCTGCCCGGGGTCACCGCGATCAGCTTCTCATTTTCATCTCCGGGTATCCGGTATTTTACGGTAGCCTCAGGGTCCTGTTGGCTTTTCGAATAGCGGGTAACGATTCGGGCTGACGTTTTCAGGTTAGAAGAAGTGGGTTCTCCCAGGAGAATAGCGGCCGGGCCTGCCTTATAGGCATCCTCTAAAACCGGGTAGCGGTTACCTGCGAAGTCTAATAGTTGTGCATTTTCCTCGTCGAACCTTCCCACTACTACTTTTCCGCCTGAGGGTAAACGGAAATGTCGGCCCAGTTTTAACAACTGCGCCCCCCGGATATTCAGGCTACCATGTCCTATCGCTTCGTTCAGGCGGTAGCTATAACCGGGGTCGGTCAACAGGCATCCGCCGGCGGGTGCGCTATAGCGGGTAACCCCGAATTTCTCCGCCAATACGAATTGGGGTACCCGGCCCCTTCCCGAAAAATCATAAAGGCTGTTTCGGTCAACGAAACCGGACTCCTCCAACGTGGTAGGAGGTAGGTTTTTGGCGGTCAGTGGCCTTAATACCAATCCCTTCAGAAATGACTCACGCTCCATTAAAGCCAGGGTATCCTTTGTCTGGGACATGGGTCGCTGACCCACAACCTCCCCGGTTAAAATCCCTTGAGCTCCAACCTGCTGGGCTATCCAGGCGGCCTTCCGATACATAAATATCTTGCAGTCAATACAGGGATTATAGTTCCTGCCATATCCATAACGGGGATGCATTATTATTTCCATAAACTCCGGGCCGATTGGGATTTCCCAAACCAGCGAACACATTTCGTCATCGAGGTATTCACGGAATTTATTCTCCCAAACCCCCCTGTTGAAAGGGTGTTTGAATTTAACAGCTAAAATTTTCTTCCCCTGCTGGGCAATCACTTTTACGGCTAAAACACTATCTAAACCCCCTGAATACAAGGCAACTAAATCAAAACGTTCACCCAGATACATATTCAATCTCCCAGTTTTGTTTTTGGAGATCATAAAACAGCTTAAACCCGCCTTTCGGGGTGCTTACCCAAAAACACCGGAGGGTATTCTTTGAAATACTATCCCAAATTAGCTCCTCACGGATGATTTGGGTCACCGGGATAAGGCTACCCTTGTGTTTAATGAACCGGGGCTTCTCCCCCCATCGGCTACCAGAGTACTCTTTCACCCTCGGGTCAACTATCTGAAAATTTATCGAAGAAAAAATCATCGCTAAAGCTTCTTTAACTGTTCGATCTTCAGTGTTTCCCCCAGCAGAAGCAAATTGTCGCTCTCCTCAATGATATCATTGGCAGAGGGGATCATAATCATCCTGTCTTCACCGTTATTTCGCCTTTTCAGGGCGATCACATCAACTCCGTGTACCCTTCGGATATTAAGTTCCCCGAGTGTTTTATGCCAGAATGCCTCGGGGGACTGCACTTCCACGATGCAATAATCGGGGGATAAGCTGATGTGATCCACTATGCCCGGGGAAGCAAGGCTTTTGCCCAGACGAATGGCCATATCCTTTTCCGGAAACAGGATCTGGGTTGCTCCCAACATCCTCAATAATTTTCCATGCTCATCCGATATCGCCTTCACTATGATATCCTTAACCCCTATCTCCTTGAGAAACATCGTGGCCAGCATGCTGGCCTCCATGGGCTCCCCCAGATTTACAAGGGCGCAGTCGATACCCTCCAAACCTAACTCGCCTAACTTCTCATAGTCAGTTACATCGATCTGCATCGCTTGCGTGACTTTCTTCTTGATGTTTTCAATTTTTTCACGGTTGACATCCAGGACTAAAACCTGTTGCCCTTCCCCGTAAAGGGTTTCAGCGACAGTGGTCCCGAAGGTGCCCAATCCGATAATTATAAACTGCATTATTGATCTCCTTTAAGCCCGAATATATATATTATTTACCTGAAAAACAACTCTTTTCTGACCTGACCCTCGTCCAATATTCATTTTGATATCATCATTTTTTTTAATTGATACTGACAGTTTAAACTTTCAAAAAAAGGATACACCAAGATATTTTGTGTATGTTACTCGTTGAATTTCAAGCCGTAGAGCTTTCGGGCCGATTCGAATTGCCGGCTCAATCGGCGTTTATTCAACCCCATTTTTTTCAGAGAATAACGGTGACTACTCTTGAACTGCTTGGCTTTAAGGGCCTCCTGTTCAAGTGAACGGGAATAATCCCCAGTGATCTCCAAACCAAACTGGTTGTATATGCGTTCTATGGTGTCCCGGGGATTTCGGATAAGATCCCGGTATCGGATCATGATATATTGTTCAGGGGGCAAATTCTTTAAATACTGGTGAGGATAAAGGTACCAGTGCCTGGAATGTTCAATAAGAATATCCTTTAGTGAATACTCTTTTTCCGGTTTACCATAGGTTTTCCAATGGTTTTCAAACATACTTATGGTTGAAGGCACTACCCTTAGCGGATTCCGTACTATATTAACAAACTTGGCATCGGGAAAGCGATTATGCAGTGCCTTGACCTTGGGTGAATAGGTGGGGTTTTTGGAAACGTACCTCTTCCCCTGATGAGAGTAAAGATGGCGCTTGATAACTTCCTGATAATAACCCATATCCCGGGATTGTGTTACCTGGGGAATCTCATCATCATAGTAGATATAATTTCGGACCAATTCGGGAAATGGGAAAAAGGCTAATAGATTGTATGTTGACCATATATGGAAAAGGACCTGGCTGTCCTCTTCTACCTGGTTCACCCCCGTTGGGTGCATATATGAGTATTTTGAAAGGGCTTTCTCAACTCCCCGGATGATCTTCTGGGCAGGATTTCCCAGTAACTTGTTAAGCCGTATTAGCAGCCCAATTATATGGCGCTGGACTATTGAAGGAGCAACATAGATCTCCCAGCTTTGAAGGCAAGTGAACTGGTTATCCATAGCTAAGAGTCGATGAAGGAGTGTGGTTCCGGACCGGAAATTGCCTACTATGAAAATTGGCTGTTTTACCTCCTGGTGCTGGTATTCCGGGTAAAATAGATTGTCTAGAAAATATGCGAAGCGAATACTGAAATGCCAGAAAGGGTAAAAAATAAAGATAAAGCACAGTATAAAGAACCTTTTGGGGGTCAGCCGCCCGGGGGTACGATGTGATTTAAAAAAGCTGTAATAAATTGTTTTAAAATATAGCCTGGCATTTATTTTCATGGAATCGCTCCGGATAGTAATAAAAGCCGTTGAAATTGCCTTCGATATAAAAATGCAATAGTTGGATTAAATGTCAAGTCCAG
>JAFGGQ010000029.1 GCA_016930435.1 bacterium | reverse complement strand
GCGGGGCTTCGATATTATGCTTCGCATCTACTCAGCCGCCGTGGTGGTGAGAATTACGGACGCTGAGTGGCCAGCCTTGCTGGTTGTATCGAAGCGCGCATGCTATAGAAGCAATGATGGGTAGAAAACATAAGGTCAGGAAAAGAAACGACGCTATTTGATTTATAGGATTGCTTTCTCTGCGCCTCCTTTGCGAGGGTTTGGGGTTTTGTGGAGTGGCTTAGCGGTTAAGGCTACACAAGATTTTTGGTTATTATTTATATTGTTTTCCTCCATTTACTCCACTTGCCTGGAGATGTCCACCCGGTGAACGGTTGGACCGAATATTCCCGGTAATTTGAGAATTAATGTTTGATTTAATTCTATTTCGTCCCTAAAGGGACTAAGATTTAATTTGTTTATATATAAGATATACATTCAATTTAGCTTGAAATCGGCTAACTTTCTTGAATATCAAAATCCCAGCTACAGGCATTTTTTCTATGTATTAAAGGAATGTTATGTAACAAATTCGTACATGGACCTGATTCACTAAATATATGGATTTTCAACATATACCGAACTGGAAAGGTCTCAGCCTTTGGGTAATCTATCCGGAGGATTGATTCAGACTATTTCAGATAGACTACCCGTTCGGTGATCAGGGTTACGCCTGCCCTGGCTTGGATAAAGTAGATTCCCGAGGCCAGAGATGGATCCGGAACCCATATAACCTGATATTTTTCTATAAGGTCTTCCGGCTCCAGATTTGCTACCACCTTCCCGTTAAGATTATGGATTAGGATTACGGATCCGAATGGTGCCGATATAAAACAGGAAGAATTGAAGGGATTAGGGTAAACTTTTATGGCGATATTTTCGGGGGTAATTTTATGTTCACCAATATGGAGCGGTGTGCCGGGACTCTCGGAAACAACGCTACCGACCCAGGCGGGAGTATGCCCATCCCGGATTATCACGATCCGGCCGAAATCATCGATATAAACATTGCCATCCTCCTGAACAGTTCCGCCTGGACGATCCTGGTCGGTATCATGTTTAAAAAGGATACGGCGATGTCCATCCTCGGTTTCCTCGATGCCGGTTACCACTACCGAATGACCGTGATCATCTCCCCAGAAATAATTTATCTCCACGTCCTCGGAATCGGCGATCTCCTGTTTCAACCATTGCCAGGTGGGGTAGGGTCCGGTATTATCATTCCTAGCAATAGTAGTGCCATCAGAAGATGCGATATCCCCTGAGTCGAAATGTGATTGAAATTTCACCTGGATTGGAAGATCGTGGGCATTGATGAAATCCAGTTTTCCGCGAACCATCTGGGCAGTGGTCACCCCTGCGTTCCGGTAACGGCTCATAAGTGCGCTGAGTTCCTCCAGCAATTCCCTTTCACCCATGGACAGTTCGATCTCATCATTGACTTCATCCAGCCAGCGCAGGCTATTGGTTGCTGATGCAACGCCGCAGGCGTTATCATCACCGGCATATTCGGGATTATCGGGATGAGTGCCGTCATCGAGGTCAACGTTTGGCACCCGGCAACCCCTGTACTGAACTGAATCCACGTCATCATCAGGTTCAAAATCAAAATTAAATGGAAAGGATGGAATTGTCGGAATAGAATCCGGAATATCCAGCATTCCGACTGCATTATCGAACCACTGTATTGCCGGAAGGCAAAGGGTATCCAGCTCTTCGGGAGGGTGAAAGAACATCGTATCACTGCGGTGAACGCAATAGCAGATTATTTCCACGGGCATCCCGGGGTAATAACCCAGCAAAAACAGGTCAAAGCGTTTGGAAAGCATCTGGAAATCAGCTATCCAGGAGGCATCGGGGATGTACATATTTCTAACCACCCAGTGAGGTTCAAAACCCAGGCAATATGCGATGATATTAACATAATAGGGGCTGCTTTCAGGGGTGAACCCCAGGGTTACCATGCCCACATCCGAGAACCAGGTGGTATCTCCCGGGAAATGAAAGTTCAATTGAAAGAACTCGATCATTTCCGGTTCCCAAAGCTCTCCCCACAGAAGGCTGAAAAGTATAAACAGAAAAACCAAAACAAACCATAGTTTGCTCATTCGAAACCTCCATTAGCTTTTTAATTGGTGTCCTTCCGAAATGGAATATAGATATATAGCAATATTTGTCAAATGATTTATTAAAACGATATCTGGAATTCAAGGTGCATTAAAACCTGATTTTTCTTTCGCTTTCCTTTTTCTTTTCCTTGAATATTGAGGGGTCCTGATCATCTTCGGCGGTTTTCTGGGGCTTTTCCGGTTCGATCCTTCGTGTTGGTGTGGTTTCTCTCCGGTGAGAAAGATTACAATAGGAGGTTGGTTCCGTCCCCTTAACGAAGATCTCTTTGATGGTATCGGGACAGCGGGTAGTGGAGAGCAAACCCGATTCCTTGCATACCGTAGCGTAAACCACATTAGGTGGTATATCGAATTCGCGGTAAACATAATCTTTATGGGCTTCCAGCATAAAGCCGACCCATATAGGGAGTGCCGTTTTAGCGCCGGTCTGGTCCTGCCCGATAGATGTCATGTCATCAAAGCCCACTCTGACTGCGCAACATAGCTGTTTAGTAAAGCCTATAAACCAGGCATCGGTATAATCGTTAGTAGTTCCGGTTTTTCCGCCACAGGGTCTGTCGAAGCCGGCGTAACGTGCGCTTACACCGGTTCCGGCATCGATCACCGACTGCAGCATATCGGTCATCACGTATGCTGTAGCTGCGGAGAGTACCTCCGAACGGTTGGGTTTATTTTCCTCGATAACCTTGCCATGGCGATCTACTATCCTGGTAATCCAGACGGGATCCACCCTTACACCCCCGTTGGGAAATACCGAATAGGCAGTTACCAGGTCCAGCATTGTCACTCCGCAGCTTCCGATTGCCAGTGACGGATAGGGAGACATCTGGGTTCTGATGCCCATCCGTCGGGCATAATAGATCACCTGTTTTGGTGTAACCTTCTGAATCAGTTTAATAGCGACCAGGTTCCGGGATTGTTTAAGTGCATCCCGTAAAGTAGTAGGCCCTTTATAGGTATTGTCATAGTTATGAGGACGCCAGACCTTGCCATCTTCCATCTCAAGCACCAATGGTGTATCGTCGATCTTGTCAATTGGACGATAACCATTATCGATAGCGGCGGTATAAACAAATGGCTTAAAGGCGCTGCCCGGCTGGCGTATTGCTTGTACCGCCCGGTTGAATTCGCTCTCCTGAAAATCCCTTCCGCCTATCATGACTTTAATATAGCCAGTGCCCGGTTCGGTGGCCAACATAGCGCCCTGAAGCTTTTTATATACCCTGATCGACTCCCCGGTCACGGTATCCAGTATCATCTCGGTAAAATCGGGATCGTCATCATGATGTATCTTTTCAATCCACCTCTGCAATATCGCTATACGCTGAGAAAAAATGCTGTCTGCTTTCTCCTGTAAGGACCAGTCCAGGGTAGTATAAACGGATACCCCGCTCTGGTAAACGAACTGGTCTCCATATTTATTGGCAAGGTATTGGCGGATAAACTCGGTAAAATAGGGAGCCTTGCCCACTACCGTCTGGGAGGTAACCATCTTAATGGGGATCTGCTTGATGGAATCAGCCACTTCCCGGGATATTTTACCTTCCCTGCGCATGGATTCAATCACGATGTTCCGTCGCTTCAGTCCCAACTCCGGGTTATTCGCCGGGCTGTAACGATAGGGTGCTTTCAGTACTCCTGCCAGCAGGGCTGCTTCCTCGATATTAAGGCTATCGATATCCTTACCGAAATAGGACAAAGCAGCGGCCTGTACGCCGTGCGCACCCTTTCCCATATAGTTCTGGTTCAGGTATAATTCCAGGATCTCCTGCTTGGAATATTTCCTTTCCAGTTTGATCGCGGTCAATGCCTCCTTGACCTTACGCATATAGGTCTGCTTGCGTGACAGGAAAAGGGTTCGGGCAAGCTGCTGGGTAATGGTGGAGCCTCCCTGCACGATTGTTCGGGCCCTGATATTTTCCATCATAGCCCGGGTAATCCCCCAGATATCTACCCCCCAGTGCCTATAGTAATTCTGGTCTTCGGAAGCCAATAGCGCATCGATCAGGTAGGGGGACATCTTCTCTAACGGGACCCAGATTCGCTGCTGACCCGCAAACTTCTCCAGCACCTCTCCATCATCGGAATAAATAGTAGTGATGAGCGGCGGGGTGTAATTCTCCAGTTCCTCCGGCGAGGGCAGATCACCCTTGAATATCAGAAATACATTCCAAATGATAAAAGGGGGTACGAGCGCTCCCGCAATAAATAAAACCAGAAAGATTGTAATGGCGATCTTCCAGTTAAAATAATGATAAACAGAAACCTTGACCTTTTTGCGGTCTTTTTTATAATTAGAATCCATATTTCTCAATCAACAATATTAAACTCAACCTTTTGCGAACACACCGGAGGGTTGCTCAAAAGACAGCACTGCACCGTATATCGTCCTAATGCCACAGAGGTTCCCCTGTTAGTTTCACCATTCCAGCGCATGATATAAACTACCTTTTCAGATGGCTCCAGTTCGGTTGGGGTAACCACCTGAGAAAAAGCCTTCCCGTGAGTGAATCGCCAGATCTCCTCCCCATCAGAATCCCGAACAATAAAATCGTATGGTTGAGAGGTCGAAAATACAAATTTCACTGGTTCATCCATTCTGCTGGAAACAATCATAGTGAATTCAATGCTATCCCCTAAAGTATAGGAGGTCTTACCTGCGCTAACGGCGACCTCGATTTCTTTATCAAGTGTTGGGGCAGCTATTTGGTCCGACCCGGTCTGGTCTGGTTTATCCCTTTTGCAGCTCATCAGAACAGATAAAAAGAGCAGGAATCCAATAACCCAGAACAACGCTTTATTGGTCAGGATTCGAGAAATTCTGGCGTACATAGTCTTCGGCCTCCTGCCTGGTTTTAAGCTTCCCCCATAGTTGCCTGAAGCGTACTTCGTAAAGTACCTCCTTTACCCGCTTGCCGGATTCTATTCCCAGCAATCTAATTATATCATCACCATTCAATATATATTTTTTAGCAAGGTTAGGAACAATAATTTTAAAGTCCCCCCGTTTTTTTTCCCATTCTGCGGGGTATAGAAGATGATAAAGCTCAAGTAGTGCGGGAAAATAAAGGTGATCGACCAACTCGACCATTTCGGCTGGAGGTAATTCAGTCGTGTCAGCGAGATCACTAAGGTTTCCGGTCAGCCATATTATCCTGGAAGCGATACTGACAGGAATTCTCAAATGCCGGATAGCATTTTGAACTATATCCTGTGGAGAACTGCTCAGCAGAATAGCGAGTTTATTGGAAGGTTCCATACCTTTTTTATCAGCCCTGGATAGTGCTTTACGGAGCTTCTGGTAAGGTTCATCAGTAAACCTGACACCCGGGAGGACATAGTCTATCAGCCCGGTATCTACCAGCAATTTAAACCCTTTCGCGGAATTGGCGGTATTCAGTATCCCCCAGAACTCCTTGCGCACCCAGTCCGGCGAGAGCGTACTTGTGAGATGAGCCAGTTCGCTGATCCCGTTGAATGTATCAGGGTGCAGTTTAAAGTCTAATTTTGAAGCAAAACGAACAGCCCGTAGCATTCTCAATGCATCTTCACGGAAGCGCTGCCGGGGTTCGCCGATAGTCCTGAGAAGGCTCCTGGCCAAATCATCAAGTCCCCCGAAATAATCGATAATTTCCTTTTTTTGAGGCTCCAGAACCATGGCATTTACCGTAAAATCCCGGCGCTGGAGGTCCGGCTCAAGCTGGTTTATCAGTTCTACTCTGGAATGCCTGCCATCATAGTCAAAATCCGACCGGAAATGAGCGATCTCAATATCCAAATTGGCTTCCTTTAGCTCGAATACTCCGTAATGGTCGGGTTTTTTTTGTTTTGCCCGGGGGAACAACTGGCGGAGTATCTTCACCGGGCAATTGGTATTAAGGTCAAAATCCCTGGTATCTCTACTAAGCAGAAGATCCCTTACACAACCCCCAACCAGGAATGCCGAATATCCATTCTTGACCAGTTGAATAGCAATATTAATGGGAATACTATATACTTTCGGAATTTCGGATTTTTTTAGCTTGATCTTTGTCATAAGGCGGATTAATCGATTGGCCGTGCTATTACGATGGACTGCTTTCCCTTGAGCGTTTTATCATCGGTAACCGCTTTCACCAGAATAACATAAATACCTACCGGTAATGGGTTACCCCCGTCATCCTTTCCATCCCAGCTTACCTCTTGTCCGGGAGTATCGTCATCCCCGACCAATTCTCTTACCCTCCTGCCATTAACATCATATATCTTCACCGTGAAGACTGCACGATTTGGGAATTCATAGGATATGGTCACCTGCTCTTCATCGGGATTAAATGGATTGGGCTGTATATTCAGCTTAAGTTCATCTTCCTGG
>JAFGGQ010000001.1 GCA_016930435.1 bacterium | reverse complement strand
ATCGGTATGGCGGTCGATGCCAATGTCCTTATATTTGAAAGGATCCGTGAAGAACTAGCTACGGGCAAGACCCTCCGGGCAGCGATTGATACCGGATATTCACGAGCATTTCGTACCATTCTGGATGCGAACCTGACCACACTGATTACCGCTATTATTCTCTATTACTTCGGCACCGGTCCTATTCGCGGATTCGCTACTACCCTGGGATTCGGTCTGGTTATCAGTATGTTCACCGCTATCGTGGTTACACGGATGATATTCGATTGGGTAATCACTACATACCGCCCTAAAACATTGAGCATCTAATTGAGTATTAAAAAAGTGAACATTATAAATATTGATTATAATTAGGAGGCTATTATGCAAATATTTAGGAATTTGAACTGGGATTTCCTGGGAAAAACAAAGATCTGCTTCACTATCTCCGGTGTATTGATACTGGCGGGTATTATCTCTATCCTGCTCCATGGCGGATTACAGTATAATATCGATTTTACCGGGGGCAGGTTTATCGAATTTAAAGCCAGTGAACCCATCGCAATTTTAGATATAAGGAATGCTTTAAAAGACCTCGGTTTAGCTGAAAGCGAGGTTCAAAGTGTTCAGGGTAGCAATATATTCTATATTCGTACCCTCAACGAGATGAGTGGTGAAGGTGATTTGACCAAGCTTATCCTGGAAAATTTCCGTGAAAAATTCCCGCAAATTTCATTCACCCTGCTCAGGGATGAGACAGTAGGACCCAAAATCGGTGAGGAACTCCGGAGCAAAGCCTTATGGGCAGTTCTAATCGCTATGGTCGGTATCCTTATTTACGTGACTTTCCGGTTTAAATTCAGGTTTGCAGTAGCCGCTATCATTGCCCTGATCCATGACGTACTGATCACCGTAGGGATATTCTCTATGATGGGAAAAGAGATCTCACTTTCCATTGTAGCCGCATTATTGACTATCGTTGGTTATTCCATTAACGATACAATTGTTATCTCGGACCGTATCCGTGAAAATACCAGAATCCTTTACCGGGAGAAATTTGATGCACTGGTCAATATCAGTCTGAATCAATCCTTTTCACGGACTATCATTACTTCACTGGTGGTTCTTATAGTACTACTTGCTATCTTCTTCTTTGGAGGACCGGTGATACGGGACTTTTCCCTTACTCTGATAATCGGGTCCATCGTGGGTACATATTCTTCTATTTATGTGGTAAGTCCTATAGTAGTAGGATGGGAGAAAAAGTTTCCTAAGAGGCTAAAAAAATAGAACATATAGGGGCGTTATCCAGACCCCTTCCACAGTTTCCCCGGTGATAAACTGAGCCGAATTATTTTTCGCGAATTTATATCCTATTATCATCTGTTTTTATAATTAATTTACAATTGACAACCTTAGCATCTTAGATTATTATTAAACAAATTTAATTTCTTAACGCTTTTAATTAACTGATGCTAACCAAAGTGTATTCCAGCGCTCTTCTTGGTATTGAAGCCTACATCATTGAGGTAGAGACTGACTTCAAGAAGGAATTTCCACAATTTTTTCTGGTTGGTTTACCGGATAATGCTGTTAAGGAGGCTTATACGCGTGTGCTGTCCGCGACCAAAAATTCCGGGATTCGTTATCCTGGCGGAAAAATCACCATGAACCTTGCCCCTGCGGATGTCAAGAAAGAGGGTAGCGCGCTGGACCTCCCTATTGCTATTGGAGTGTTATCAGCCAGCGGGGTGATCCGCCGGGAGAATTATAATGATTATCTGATCCTGGGTGAGCTCTCCCTGGACGGTTCTGTTCGGCCCATCCACGGCAGCCTTCCCATTGCTGTGGAGGCTTTAAAGAAGGGTTATAGAGGGCTTATTTTGCCCCGTGAAAACGCCAAGGAAGCGGCTACCGTTCAAAAAATCGAAGTTATCCCGGTACGATCCCTGCGCGAGACCATATCCTTTCTTGAGAATGAGGATATCGAACCATTCAAGATCAACCTGGCGGAATTATTTGAACAAGCCCAGCAGGATATAGTAGATTTTTCGGATGTACGTGGCCAGGAGCATGTTAAGCGTGCCCTTGAGGTTGCTGCCGCAGGTTCCCACAATGTGCTGATGATCGGCCCGCCCGGATCGGGCAAAACAATGTTAGCGCGGCGTTATCCCACTATACTGCCTACATTGACCCTGGAGGAAGCTCTGGAAACTACCAAGATACATTCTGTAGCCGGGAAATTGCCTGCTGATACCGCACTGATAGCCACACGGCCTTTCCGCTCTCCCCATCATACCATAAGTGATGCCGGATTGATCGGAGGGGGTGCTTACCCAAAGCCGGGTGAGGTTAGCTTAGCCCATAACGGAGTACTCTTCCTGGATGAGCTTCCTGAGTTCAAGAAGAATATTCTTGAGATGCTGCGCCAACCCCTGGAGGATGGAGTGGTAACCATCAGTCGAGCCGCTATGAGCCTTTCTTATCCTGCTCGTTTTACTATGGTTGCAGCCATGAATCCTTGCCCCTGTGGATATTACAGCGATCCTACTCATACCTGTAACTGCACTTCCTCCCAAATCCAACGCTACATGTCCAGGATCTCCGGTCCATTGCTTGACCGCATTGATATTCACGTCGAAGTACCCGCAGTCAAATACAAGGAATTGGCATCCGAGGCGACCGGCGAAAAATCCCCGGTTATAAGGGAGCGTGTTAATCGTGCCAGACAGATCCAATTAGATAGATTTGAACAGTATAAAAACATATACAGCAATGCCCATATGCAGACAAAGCTTATCCGGAAATTCTGTACAATTGATGAGCAGAGTAACCAGCTAATGAAAATGGCCATTACAAAACTGGGGCTATCCGCCCGGGCTTACGACCGGATACTGAAGGTATCCCGCACCATCGCAGATCTGGAAAACTCGGATCGGATACTCCCCCAGCACATTTCAGAGGCTATCCAGTACCGCACCCTGGACCGCAAACTATGGGTTTAACCTAACTTTTATTGCTAATAAACATCAATATGAGTATTAATAATGTAAGGTTGATTGTCCCTCTGATTTCAGGAATTATGCTCTATGTCCTTATGATTATTAGCATTAAACTTTAATATTATTTTGGCAATTTTTAAAAAAACTGTTGACAAATATTGCGGATATTATTATATATTACCAAGTTAGATAGGTTAGATTAAATAAAAATATAATCAACATGACAAGACATTATTTTATTCTATCATTCTTCCTATTACTATTTTTTATCAGTGGCTGTTCCCATTTTTTCCAATCCCAGGATATCTATCAGGAAAAAGCCCAGAAAAAGGGTGTGGATGAGGCTTACCGTCAACTATCGGAGGCGGAACAGGCATACGCAAATGGAGTAATTCATAATATGAAACAGGAATGGGATAAGGCTCAGCAAAATTTTGATACAGCTTTGGAAATAATATCCCTGATCGATGTTGATGAGGAAAGGGACCCGCACCTGGTGGGGAAAATTGACCAGTTACTCCGGGAAATCGCTTATGATTATCAGATAACTTTACTTTCCAATCGCGATCTGGTTGGTTCCAGCGCCCCCGCGATCTTATCCCTCGCCCTTGAGGAAAAAGCCCTCAGCAAATCCACCCATCGGCAACTGGATAAGCTTATCTCCCAGCTCCCTTCAGACCAGAAAGTAGATTATGATATACCAATCGTCTGGAATGATAAGGTTAAAGAAAAGGTTATCTTTTTCCAGACCGATTGCCACATACCTTTCCAAAGATGGCTAACCGCTTCAGGCACCTATCTTGAACTTATTCAGAAGATATTCAAGGAGGAGGGATTGCCTCTGGACCTTACCTATTTACCCTTGGTTGAGAGCGGTTTTGATCCCAATGCATATTCCTGGGCTCATGCGGTAGGATTATGGCAGTTCATAAAGAGTACAGGGCGAATGTTCGGGATGGAGGTATCCTGGTGGCGGGATGAGCGACGTGATCCCATTAAAGCCACCTATTCTGCGGCCAAATATCTGAAAAGTCTCTATAAAAAATTCAATAACTGGGAGCTGGCTTTAGCCGCTTACAATTGCGGGGAAGGCCGGGTCCAAAGGGAAATAAAAAAACAGGGGACTGAGAACTACTGGGAATTGGACCTTCCCCGCCAAACCGAAAACTACGTGCCACTTTTTATGGCCGCAGTGATAATCGCAAAAAACCCCGAACGCTACGGTTTCCTTCCCGAATATGCCCCACCATTGGATTATGAAACTATAGTAGTCCAGGAAGTAACCAACCTGAAACTGGTAGCTGAATGCACGGATACCAGTTTCGAGTTCATTCAATCAATCAATCCTGAAATATTGCGATGGTGTACTCCCCCCAATATCCCTAATTACCCCATCCGTGTACCCAGGGGCAAGGCGGACGGATTTTATCCACGTTACTCTCAAATCCCCGAGGACAAGAAAACCGGATGGGTTCAGCATGTGGTTAAAAAAGGCGAAACCCTCTCCGAGATCGGGATGAGATATCGAACTTCGGTCCAGGCTATCGTGGATGCCAATCAACTCCGTAACATCAACAAACTTAGCATCGGACAGAACCTGCTGATCCCCATTCAGCCTTCCCAATACAAGGACTATGCCCAGTCATCCTCCTCATTATCCTCATCATCTTCAACCGTCAACAGCAGTATTTCCTATAATGGAATTTATACAGTAAAGAAGAATGACACCTTAAGTGAAATAGCACAGACCCATGGGATTTCTGTCAGGGAATTAAGCAAGGCCAACGGCCTGGCAGCCAACGGCACTATTTACCCTGGCCAACAACTGAGGGTACCCGGAACCGCAAGTTACTCCAGCAACAGCTATACCGTCCGGAAAGGCGATACACCTTCCGGTATCGCTTCTAAATGCGGCATTTCCTTAGCCCAGCTTCTGACCCTTAACAGCCTTAATAATAACTCCCGAATATATCCCGGACAGGAACTTAAGATAAAAACCGGATCCAACTCTTCATCACCATCATCTCCGGCCAGTCCTTCTGAAATCCCGGTTGTGATCCAATATACCGTCAAACCCGGGGATACTCCTTCCCATATAGCTGAAAGAAACAATATGTCCCTATCCGAATTTTTAAGCCTGAACAAGCTTCAGGGTAATGCCACCATATATCCCGGCCAGGAGGTCTTCATACAGCCCGGAACATCTTCAATAAAGGATGCAGCTGATGTAAAAGCCATACCAACAAAATATACGGTGAAGGCAGGAGATACCCCCTCCCAGATCGCCGAAAAACACGGCTTAACATTATCCAATCTATTATCTTACAACAAATTAAATAATAATTCAAGGATCTTTCCGGGACAGGAATTGAGCCTCGTTGAACCCTCCCAGAATATGGTTACCCAAATCCAACCCGTAACCAAATATTCCGTAAGAGTAGGTGATACTCCCTCACAGATTGCAGAAAGATATGGGATTAGTATTGACGAGTTGTTATCCGTGAATAATCTGGATGCAAGTTCTCTGATCTACCCGGGGCAGCAACTGATAGTTAATTCTACTTCCCAACCGCTGATAACCGAGCCCAAGGGCAAGTTAACCTATGTTGTTAAAAGCGGCGAGACCCTGTGGTCTATTGCCGGTAAATATAAGGTGACTGTATCTGACCTTAAACGCTGGAACAATATTTACAGTAACGACCATGTTTTACAACCCGGGGACCATTTGACAGTATTGGCCGATGTACATGAGGAGTCTCCCGGATTTCAGGATAAAACAGTTTACACCGTTAAGTCAGGCGATTCCATGTATAAAATCGCAAATTCCTATGGGGTTACTATCGCCGATTTGAAATCATGGAACGGTAAAAGTAATGACAGGTTGCAGATTGGAGAGCAATTGACCATTTATACTGCTGCTTCGCCGTCATTGGTCTTAAACAACAAGAAGAAATCAGTATATGTTGTAAGGAGCGGGGATACCCTTTGGGGAATTGCCAACTTACATAATATGACTACAGAGGAACTGGTTGAATTGAACAGTATCAGTAATCCGAAATCCTTGAGGATAGGTTCGCGATTAACTGTTTATACTCCATAAATATAAAGATATAACATAAATTATTTTGAAAAGGAGGAATAAGGATGACCAAGGCTGACCTGGTTGAGAAAGTGGCTGATGAAACAGGCTTTACCAAGACGGAGACAGGCGTGATTTGCGACAAGCTAATTGACACCATCAAGGAGGCTGTTGCGAAGGGTGAAAAGATCGAATTACGGAGATTCGGAACATTTCAGCTTAAAGAGCGGAAGAGTCGAATGGCCCGGAATCCCCGCACTGGTGATCCGGTAAAAATACCTACCAGGAAAATACCGGTATTCAAGGTTTCCAAACTTTTTAAGGATATGTTGGATTAGTTTTAGGTATGACCCGCAAACAACTTATCAAGTGGTTTATATTTGGTGATTTAGCGCTGATATTCCTGATACTGATGATGGTGGGTATTGGTTTAAAGGAAGTCATCGAGATTTTCGTTAATGGAACCATCCTCTGTTTATCCTGTATCGGTATTGGCTAAGTTCCAAAGTTCATCATGAAAAGACGCATTATCCAGATATTGGGTACCATAATCCCTAATAGTTATTTACAGGTATTCTGGGAAAAGGGGAATATTTACCAGGGGCCTCTTAAGGGTTTTTGTTTGCCTGTTTTAAACTGTTATGCCTGTCCGAGTGCCTATACTTCCTGCCCGGCAGGGAGCCTTGCTCACTTTGCTGTTATTCGGGCAGTACCCTTTTTCCTTATCGGTTTTTTAGGGATTGCGGGGATTTTTCTTGGGAGATGGACCTGTGGCTGGATATGCCCTTTCGGCTTCTTACAGGATCTGCTATTTAAGCTCGGCAGAAAATTACATTTGCCTGATTTAAAAATACCATCTGTACTTAAACACTTCAAATATCTTGTACTGGTAGGCCTGGTGATTATAGTGCCCATAATAACCATGGATCCATGGTTCTGTAAACTCTGTCCGGCAGGAGCTCTGGAGGGGGGAATTCCCCAGGTCATACTTCATCCCGAACTGCGTCCCCTCCTTGGTATTCTGTTCTGGAGCAAAATCGCAATCCTAACCGTCTTTATCATCCTGATGCTCCTTTCTCAAAGGATATTCTGCCGGATGATCTGCCCTGTAGGAGCGATACTTTCATTTTTCAACCGCATCAGCTTGCTTCAACTGAAAGTCCAAAAAGAACATTGTATTCTCTGCCAGAAGTGTGAAGAGGTCTGTCCTATGGGCGTTAAAATCCACCTGAATCCCTATGATACTAATTGTATCAGGTGCATGGAATGCATAAAAGCCTGCCCTTCGGGGGCAATAAGGATAAGTACTTATTTAGCACGGGATACTGAATCATCCCCCCAAATGAATGAAGCCTGATCATCATATCGAAAAGGAGTTACCATGAACTCAAGGAAGAACATACTCGTTATTTTAGCTATAATCATCTGCTCTTTGATATTTCTTTGTGTTTGTATGGGAAATAATGGGGAAGATCCCCATATTGGTACGGTCAATATTAATTCCCAACCATCCGGAGCTACGATTATCCTTAATGCTGAATGTACCAATCATAATACTCCTTATACTTTAGATCTGGAAGAAGGGGAATATTCATTTAACCTTTCCCTTTATATTTATGATCTTCCCCCGGAAACTACCCTTTCAGTGAAAGGAGGTGAATCCTACACCATCGATTTTGAATTGGATTCCGCACTGCATTACGGTATTCTTGAAGTTAGCTCCAACCCTCCCGGAGTGGAGATCGTGATAAATTGTCATAATACCGGTTTCCTTACACCCGGCATGGTGCTGATACCGGTAGGCACTCATCAGGTCTGGGTACATCGGGATGGCTTTCAGGATTCGGAACCGCAGGAAGTTACCATATTGGAGAATGATACCCTTGAGCTTTCTTTCTCTGTAGAGAACCCCCGGAAAAAGGTTCTGCTGGAGGACTTTACCAATGTCAGCTGTAATCCCTGCGGGGACGTGGACCCATATCTGGAAAGCCTGGAAAGAAATTACGATGGTGAATTGATCATAATCTCTTATCATGTCAGCTGGCCCTCGCCGACCGACCCCATGTTTCTCAATGCCCCGTCCGAAAATAACGCCCGGGTCTCTTTCTATAATGTCCTTAATGCGCCTAATGTGTTCATTGACGGCGAATTAATCCTGGAAAATGTGGATGATACCGCGAACTTAGTGCCCTCGGTTGAGGAAAAACTGGCTTTACCCGCTCAAATAGCTCTATGGGGCGAGGTACTGGGAGATAGCGCCCTGAACCTGACCGCCTTCTCCGAAGTGGATTATCAGGGTAAACTATACGTTGCCTTGCTGGAAAAGCAACGCAGTTTCGAGAATCCACCCGGTTCCAACGGATTGACCGAATTCAAACATATTATAAGGAGATTTCTGCCTAACCATCAAGGAACCGAGGTGAATTTGACGCCAGGAGAAGAAAATCTTCATTTCAGTTATGTCTTGCCTGCAGATCTGACCCTGCAGGATATTATTTTCGTTGCTTTCCTGCAAGACGAAACCAGTAAGGAAATTGTCCAGGTGCAATCCATCAACCCTTGATGATTATATTCATTTTTATTTATTTTCAGCTTGCAAATTCTTTCATTTGTTTTAAACTATCGCATATTGTACTGTATTTTTTGAACTTTAATTTTGGAATTATATGAAAGCAAAGCCACTTATTATAGCGATTTTTATCTTGCTAATTGCTTTTGTTCATTCTGTTTTTCCAGCTGAGAGAACCGTATTGGGAGAATTTTTTACAAGCGGGTTATCCAACTCCTGCGCAACCCCTGCATATTTACTTGATAGCCTTGCTTCGGAGTATCCGGAAAGACTGGCATTGATTCGTTATCATACCCTCCTTCCCTTGCCCGGTGACAGGTTTTATCTGGCTAATCCCGAGCAGAATCAGGCGAGAAGCGAGTTTTATAGTTATGATTTCATTCCAAAACTTTACCTTGATGGCGCCATTGAAACCGGCGGCTTCCATTACCTTGAAGACCTGGAAGATTCCCTTATCGCGGAAATGGAACGGGATGCGCCTATGGAAATTACCCTGAATTTCATCGAAACGGACTCCATTGAAATTACTATCTCCAATGAAGAGCCAATAAGCAGTTCGGATATCAGGCTCTTTTGCGCTATAGTGGAATCCGGTATAGACTATGAAGCCCCTAACGGCCAAAAGAAGTTTAATCAGGTTATGCGCCATATACTTCCTGCTTCCGAAGGGGAACCCGTGGATATTTCTTCAATAACCACCCTGCGCAGGGTTTTTAGCTATACACTTTCAACCGAATGGCACTGGATTAATCTTGAATTTGTAGCATGGGTGCAGGATATGGATACAAAAGAAATCCTTCAGGCTGCTAAGGCAGCCCTGCCGACACCAGAGTATTATTTTAGCTATAATTATGAGCAAAGTATCATGGTAATCGAACCGGACAGCTCCGCGGAATTCTTTTCTACTTTAACCAATGAAGGAAGCTCTTCGGAGATATTCACCGTTTCGATCAGCATCGATGCCCCCGAGGGCTGGATCGGGAGCTTTTGTACCGAAGACGGATGCTATCCCTTCACTGCAGAAATTACACTGGCTCCCGCCGAAGTAGAAACCATAACCGCAGATATCTACCCCCTGGGAGTTCCTGGAACAGGGCGAATATCAATGATCATATCAGGTTCACATTTTCGAATACCTGATACTACCGTTTTTACTGCTATGAGCGGACTCCAGGTACTGGTCGTGGACGACGATCAGGGATTTGATTACGAAGATTATTATACTGAAGCGCTGGATAACTTAGATGTTTCTTATGGTGTAATCGACCATGATCAGCAACCTGTAACCTATAACGAGCTCAAATACTTCGAGGCAGCCCTATGGTTTACCGGAAATTCCTACGAAAACACAATCGTTCCTGAGGATGAGGAAGCCCTCGCTTCATTCCTGGGAGGGGGAGGCCGCTTATTCTTCTGCAGTTGTGAAACAGGTTGGGAATTAAGTTTTGAAGGACGTACAGATTTCTATTCAGATTACCTGCATGCAGAATTTATTGAAGACGATGCCCTGTCCGATATTTTGCATGGGGTTGATGGGGATTTGGTTTCCGATGCTCTGGAACTGGATTGTTCAGGAGGGGATGGGGCTAACAATAATGAATACCCCGATGTTATCGCACCGGTTGATGAATATGCCTCCCCCATTTTTTACTACCATGGCGGGGATAGCCTTTGTGGCGGTTTAAAGATCGAAACCGCCGAATACCGTGTGGTTTATCTACCCTTTGCCTATGAGGCAATTAACAACCTCGATGACCGCATATTATTGATGCGGAGAATACTGGAATGGCTCGGGCTTGAAACCGAAATTTTAGAAGGTCTCCCCTTCCAAATACCCGGCTTGTTTACCCTTAAACCAAACTACCCTAATCCGTTCAACCCCTTTACTACAATAGAATTCTATTTGAATTCTACAGCGAACGAAAAAATTTCATTTGAAATATTTAATTTGACCGGTCAAAAGGTCAGAAGCTATACCTGGAAATCTCTAAAACCCGGATTCCACCATCTATACTGGGATGGTACTGATCAGGAAGGCCAAGCCCTACCAGCCGGAATCTATATCGGTCAATTGGAATACCCCGGGGAAAAATCCAGGATCAAGATGATACTAACCAAATAAACCTACTTTAAGGAATAATAACATGAGAATCTTAAAAACAATATTTGTATTTTTATTTCTATTATCATTGCTGATAGGAACCCTTATTGCCGCAGAAAGGACGGTGCTGGCAGAGCTTTTTACTAGCACGACCTGCGGTCCGTGCCTCCCATCCAATAGCGCACTGGATAACCTTCGTGAACCATATTATGATGAATTCGTGCTGATCCGCTATCATGTCTGGTGGCCTTCACCGGGCAATGATCCCTTCTACCTTGCCAATACCTTCGAAAACGAATGCCGCACATACTTTTACGGCGTCTCAGGAGTCCCCAATCTGCGGCTGGATGGACGCTATAATATCGGGTCTGATTATGAAGCTTACGAATCTTCCATTCTGGATAGGAGAGATGATGACGCTCCTATTACACTGGATTTTTCTGTTATAGATGATACTATCGTGGTGGAGATCAATGTGGAAGAGCCGATTAGTTCATCCAACCTCCGGTTGATACATGCCATCATCGAAAACAATATCGCTTATTCTGCACCCAATGGCCAAACACATTTTATGGACGTTATGAGGGATATGCTTGTTGATTGTGATGGTGACGTGATCGATCTCTCATCCCGCGGAACCTATTACTTTAAAACCGAATATACCACTAATCCGTTGTGGGACAGTGAACAATTGCAACTGGTGGTATTTGTTCAGGACCTTTCCACTGATGAGGTATTCCAGGCATTTCGGGGGGACTTGCCACCTATGTACCGGGAATTTCAGCTTTCCACGGATAGATTGACCACCTTGATGCTTCCAGATTCATCCTTTTCCTTCAATGTAGCCCTGGAAAATATCGGCTACTCCGAAGATTATTATATTATCTATTTGGAATATGAATCTACCGGTGATTGGCTGGTTAATTTTTCAGCGGGAGGTAGTACCTATGAAAGCTCCGATACTGTCTATGTTCCCGCAGGTGATTCTGAGGAACTTAATGTTAACCTGCAGGCCCCCACGGCATTCGGCATAGCCAAAGTATATATGATCGTCCAATCCCTTCTGGCAGGGACGTCAGACACGCTGCTATTTGAAGCCAGTACCGGCGGTCCTATCCTCCTGGTCGATGATGACGGAGGAGATTTGACTGAGATTGTATATAAAGGTGTTATAGATAACCTGGATGTACCTTATGGTTTTGTTAGCCGTGAAGAAGGCGCCCTGCAAGGTGAATATATGCACAATTATGATATGCTCATTTGGTTCACCGGAAGCAGCACATCCAATACACTCCGCAGTGATGACAGGGAAGCTATCATCAGCTATCTTGAGAATGGCGGCAACCTTTTTATCATTGGTGAGAACATCGCAGACGATCTTTATTCCCATTCCCATTACGACTTTATGAACAACTATTTGCATGCCCGTTACGATGGAGAAACCGCTGGTGTATATTGGTTACAGGGATTTGAGGATGACGAGATAGCTAATATCTTTCGGTTTATGCGCATTCTCAGTAGCTCCAACCCGGATATAATCTATCCCTATGATGGAGATGCCTGGAAAATGTTCAAATTCGGTGGAGATTCCACAAAATGCGGCGGCATAAGGGTTGAAACCGAACTTAATAAAATCATCTTCCTATCCTTTAATTTTGAATCGATTATGGATGAATACGACCGATTCAACCTGATGCGCAGAGCCATAGAATGGATGTATGGATATACAGGAATATGGGAGTCCGAAAGCTCTATGCTGCCTGAACATTATCAGGTTTTAAAAAGCTATCCCAATCCTTTTAATTCCTGTGTAACTATTGAATTCAACGGCACTGACAAATACAGATCAGAAACTCCGTTGGTTGATATCTTCAGCATTGACGGAAAAAAACTAACCAGTTTGCAGGGAATATGTAATAATAACGGCAGGGTACATTTCACATGGGATGGTAAAGATATTTCCGGAGTTACAGCATCAAGCGGTTTGTACTTTGTCACTTTGGAATTCGAAGGTCAGAAATATATTGACAAAATACTGTATTTACGATAAAACAGGAGAGCATTTATGGGAGTTGGCGCTTGGATAATGCTGGGCTTTGGGATCTTAGTACTCTATGGAGGCTTTTTATGGTGCCTGTTAAGGGCTATAAGAAGCAAGTCAAATAAGGTATTGGAGAACCCGGAATAGCATATAGGTTGATCATTTAGCCATCATTGCCCGGATCATATCACCTGCGTTTTCAGCATGGTTAGCGATCTGATCCATCAGATCTACAGCCTTCAGAAGAATAAATATTTCAAGTGGTCCTTTATCCAGATTGAAGATCATCTGGGTTAATTCCTTATTTATTTCATCGGCTTCCCCCTCCAGTTTATGCACCTCTTTAAGCGCTTTTTTAGTTGATGCTCTCCTCTTTTTGGAAAGGGAATTAACGATTAGCTCATTTGAATGGCTAACCACCTTCTCCAGGGCTTCTACGGTCTCAAGTACCTTCATCAAATGCTTCAGAAAAAGTTCTTTAATCTCATCCGGGATCCTGGTCTTTCTCATACAAAGCCATTGAACGACATCTTCAGAATAGTCCATTACCGAATCCTGTTCTTTGAGCAAAGTCAGAAAATCACGCTTATCAAAAGGCATCCAGATCCCTTTGGGCAGGTGGCTCCTGATATTTCCTTTGATCAGGTCGCCCTCATGCTCAATTTTGGAGACCATCTCCGCATACTTCGAGGCATTTTCGTAATCCTCTTCGCAATAAGCTTTGACAGATTTTTCCAGAGCCTTAAGGCATTCCGTTGTTTTAGCTGAATGAGCTACCAGATTTTCCAACGGGGATTTGCGGAAAGCCAGCAGGATAGGGCTTCTAAAATATATTTTCATAAAAAATCACCTCCACAGCCAGGATATTAGGTAATATATAGGAATGGTAGTTATGGCGGCAACCGGAACGGTGAACAGCCATGAACCGATGATATTCCGGATCACTCTGAGGTCCAGTGCGTCCATTCCACGGGCAAAACCCACCCCTACTACCGCGCCGACCACGGCATGAGTTGTAGAGACGGGCATCCCCAGTTTAGAGGCTACCAGAATGCTGGTAGCTGCTGAAATATCTATTGTAAAACCTCTCATATTGGTCAATTTTGTGATCTTGGAACCTACGGTTTCCATGACCTTATAGCCCCAGGTCACAATTCCCAGTGTCAAGCCAAGCCCACCCAGGGCTAAAAGATAAGTAGGTATAGCTACCTTCATTGTTAGCTGATTGGTCTTTAATACAGAAAATATACCGGCTACAGGACCAACAGCATTAGCCACATCATTTGCCCCATGAGAAAAAGCTACATAGCAGGAGGTCATGATCTGGAGTTTCCGGAACATTTGATCGATTTGATTGCGGTGTGTTAGTTTTCTCCACCTGATATAATAAAAATAACCCAGGGCGATTACTAAGGATAAACTTATGGAAAGGCACAAACTGTCTATAACAGAAAATCTTAACCGCTCACCCAAATTAGCTTTAAGAAAAAGAGAAGACCCTATTACGGCAATTGTGAAGAACACAAATATGGGAGACACTTTTTCGAAAGCTTTAAGTGGTTTTTTACTATTAATAATAAATCTATTTATACTTTTGAAAATAAAGAAGGCTGACAAACCCGAAAACACTGGGGAGATGATCCAGCTCAATACCACCTGGAGCAGTTTTGACCAGTTGACAATCTGTGGTCCGCCAGCGATCAGTCCGAACCCGATAAGTGCGCCAACGATGGCATGCGTGGTTGAAACCGGCATGGATTTCCAGGTGGCGAAGGTAACCCATAATCCTGCCGAGATCAAGGCTGCCAAAGCACCGGTGATGTAGGTTTTAGGATCGGCCAACAACTGGGGATTAATAATCCCTTTTCGGACGGTGTCGGATACATGAGACCCAACCAGATAAGCCCCTGCAAAAGTCAATATAGCGGCGATAAATACGGCCTGTTTCAAGGTAATAGCCTTGGCTCCAACCGCTGAAGCCATAGCATTTGCCACATCATTCGCCCCAATATTCCAGGCCATATAAAGCCCTACTACCACAGCTATAACGATAATCCAGCTGAAAACCATTTCAATCTAAACCTTAAATAACCTTAGCATTTTCCTTTAGATACTATTAATTGCCCGAATCATCTATTTTCACCAGCATCAACTTTTGCCCTCGTAAGAGGGGTGCTTTACCGTGCTTACCACATTTCCGGTAACTCTTCCGAGAAGCATGTACTAGTTTTCGACCTCTGTTTTAATGGGGGTTTCACTTTCACTGTTCAATTCCGCGTAGATATTTTGTTCTTCCAGAGTTTTTCTGGTCAACAAACTGACAATAACAATAGCTATTGCTGCCATGATAAAGGCAGGTACAAGCTCATAAACATGGTTAGACAAGCCGGTAGTTTTCCATATCACGGTAGTCGAAAAGCCGACGACCATCCCTGCGAAAGCTCCCCAGCGGGTGACCCTGTCCCAGAAAAGGGAGAGTATAATTAAGGGCCCGAACGAAGCCCCTAACCCGGACCAGGCAAAAAGTACGAACCAGAAAACAACCCGGGACCTGGTCATTGCCAGTAACAGGCTAAGTAACCCTAAGGAGAGCACGATCAGGCGGCTGATGAAAACCAGGGATTTTCGGTGCACTTCCTTATGGAAGATCTTCTGGTAAACATCCCTGGCTACGGACGAAGCCGCAACGAGCAATTGGCTGTCCGCTGTTGACATGATAGCGGAAAGGATAGCCGCCAGCATAGCCCCAGCCAATGCAGGATGAAAAAGCTTCATTGCTACATAAGGGAATGTATATTCAGGGTCAGCAATATTGCCAAGTATTACCCGGCCCAGAAGCCCTAAAAAGATTGCTCCATAATAGGAGAACACCCCCCAGGTAAGTGCGATGACCTTTCCTCGCCGAAGCACCTGATTATCCCTGGCGGCCATGTAACGTGTTATAACATGTGGTTGACCGGGATAGCCCAGGCCGATGCCAAGATATCCAATGATCATCCCGACCAGCGCAAAACCGGTACTCTTCCCACTGATAGTCAACAGATAGGGATCGATTTGGCCCAATCTGCTGAACAGCACTCCAAATCCACCTAATTTAATGATCCCGTAAAGTGGGAGAAAAACCAGGCCCAGTACCATCAATAATCCCTGTAAAACATCGGTCCAGGATACTGCCCTGAATCCACCCAGAAGGGTATAGATAATGGTTATTGCCGCGCCTAATATTACTCCCTGTACATAATCCATCTTGAAAATAGCATCAAAGGCTTTACCTGCGGCATTGAATTGAGCTCCAACATAACCCAGCATGCAGAAAAAGATTATTATCGCTGCGGTTAACCTTAAAATATGGCCTTTATCCCCAAAGCGGTCCTCCAGAAAATCGGGGATAGTGAGGGAGTCCAGTTTACCTGTATATTTCCTTAGCTTACGCGCGATAACATACCAATTGAGGAGATATCCCAGCAAGCAGCCCGGGGCAATCCAAATTGCCGATGCTCCTTCCTTATACGCTACACCGACCATACCCAGAACAACCCAGCCACTCTCGGAACTGGCTACTGAACTGATGCCGGTGGCTAATGCGCCCAGGCTTCTGTTGGCAAGAAAAAAATCCTTGACCGTTTTTGTAAAACGTGAAGCAACTATTCCCACCCCAAGTACACCAATCATATAAACTATAAAAACAAAAATAAGCCAGAACGAACCTTCCATATCAGCTCTTCTCCTTAAAAAAAATGAAATAAACAGAAGCCAGCAGAGAAATCGGAAAAGCAATGTACATTACCCAGAAACCCCAAGAGAAATTTCCCATTGAATTCCTCCTTTTTTAGTGGTATTACTCCTGAATTTATTGGTTAAGATAATTTTATTCATTTATTAGTCAAGCAGTATTTAAACCTCTAAATTTCCCTTGCCGGAGTGTGGAATATACAATAAATTGCGCAAGACCAATATTTATAAACGATTACAATTAACATTTGCATTATAACAAAAACCTTTTATATTTTAGATGAATTTTACATAGTTTAACGACTATATTTTTTGAAAGGTCAGGAGGTTCAATGTTTAATAGTCCCGAAGGGGTTTTGGATTATCTTTCCCGGAAAAAGATCAAAGGTATCGATTTCAAATTCTCGGATTTATTAGGGAAATGGCATCATGTTACCGTCCCTGCCAGTACGGTTAAGGTCCCTTTGCTTGTGGAGGGTATCGGCATAGACGGGTCCAGTCTTCCCGGTTTCAAGGGTGTTGAAGCGGGAGATATGATAATAATCCCGGATCTTGAAACTGGTTTTGAAGACCCATTCTGGCAGGATTCTACCCTAAGCTTCATCTGCTCTATTCACGAGGCCGAATCGGGAAAACCTTTCAGCCTGGATCCCCGTTCTATTGCCCTGAAAACCGAGGACTATACAGAACAGCAAGATATAGGTAAAAGTCTCTGGTTACCCGAACTGGAATTTTATCTTTTACAGGAAGCCGATTTTTCGGTAGGGAAAGGTTATTCCCATTATTCTTTGGAATCAGCCGGGGATCACTCCCAGTATTCGCTACCATGTGGGCTTTTACAAAACTCCAATTTTTACCATCAGATACCTCCGGCAGACCATTTTTTTAACATTAGGGCGGAGATCGTAAACCTGCTTGAATCGGCCGCCATACCTGTAAAATACCATCATCACGAGGCAGGAGCCATGGGCCAGATGGAAATTGAACTTGATTTCATGCCCCTGGTGAAAACCTGCGATGCAATAATGATTGCGAAGTACTTTGTCAGGATGGTCGCTCGTAAAAATGGCTTAAAGGCCACCTTTATGCCCAAGCCCTTTTTGGACGAACCGGGCAATGGTCTCCATTTCCATCAGTATCTTGAAAGAAATAAAAAATCCCTGTTTTATGGTAATGAATATGCCAATCTCAGTAAATTAGCTTTGCAGTATCTGGCTGGTTTGATAGTTAACACTCCTTCTCTATTAGCCTTTACCAATCCTTCTACTAACTCATTTAAGAGGCTGGTTCCCGGGTTTGAAGCACCTACCCGCCTGTTTTTTGGTGAAGCACACCGTTCCGCCACTGTTCGTATCCCCAAATACAGCAATAATCCGGAGAAAAAGCGCTTTGAGTATCGGCCCGGGGATGCTACCTGCAATCCCTACCTCGCAGTTTCCGCAATGCTCCTCGCGGGTCTTCAGGGAATTGACCAGAAAATGGACCCCCAGGCAATGGGTTTCGGGCCGGTAGTAGAAAACATTGATAAATGGACCCGGCAAAAACTGGACCAGTTGAAATCCATCCCATGCTCCCTGGAAAGCGCACTCCAACACCTCAAAATGGATAATACCTTTCTTACCCAAAATGGAATGTTCAGCGAAACCCTTATTAATACATGGATCCAATTGAAAACCCAGGATATCGATCAACTTAATAAAATGCCCAACCCCCTCGAAATGACCCTTTATTTCGACCTCTAAAAATCAGGTACGATGCATAAAATAAAACACCAATGCTTCATAGAATTTATACTAATACTGATAATGGCCATCTGTGCCAGGGCTCAAATATATATAGGCGCTGAAAATTATGACTTGGGATATCCAACCTTCAATGCAAGCTATCTCTATTTTGCCCAATCCGACTCGGTGCGAACTGAAATATATCTGCAAACCGATAATGAACATTTGCAATTCATCAAAAGAAAATCATACTATACGGCCCATTTTGAGGTACAATTGACAATATTTAAAGGCGATACCCTTTATACTCATAAGAATTATCAGGATTCCATGGTCGTAACCAACTATAACCAGACGCGAAGCTCCACTCCGGTAATGCTAAAAGCAATTTTCTTCACTGCCCCTCCAGGTGAGTACAGGGCTATTTTAGAATTTACAGACCTGGATTCAAAAAAGAACAGAAAAAGCTCCACTAAACTAAAACTTCCTCTCTTTGGAGTAGATGAATTCATAAGCTCTCTTAAGTTCATGAAATCCAGCAAAAGTAATCTGCAAACGGTTACGGATAAAAAATATTTCGCTCATGACACAACACTATACCTATATTTCGAAATATATCCTCCTGATTCGATTCAAAAACTTGAATTAAGTTATCTGATCTTGAATACCGAGAAAGATACCATCTATACTCATTCTGAATTTCTTGACAGCACCGGTAACATCCAGAAAAGAATACCGTTAAATAGTATCGGACCAGGTTCATACTTTCTGGAGATTACCATTCACGAGGGCAAGTTCAAAGAGCTTAAAAAAGATGATTTTAAGATAGTATGGTCTCCTCTTTTTCAGATAGACCAGGATTATGAGGAGATTATCGGGCAGCTTCGCTACATTGCCAACAAAGCTGAGATTGAAAAATTGGAAAATGCTCCGGATGACCAGAAAATCATTCTCTGGGAAGCTTTCTGGAAAGCCAAAGACCCTACTCCGGATACTGATAAGAATGAGTTAAAGGAAGAGTTTTACCGTCGGGTAGATCATGTAAATGATAAATATAGTGGTATTAAAAAGGGCTGGCAAACCGACCGGGGCAGAATCTTTATTATATACGGGGAACCGGACGAGGTGGAAACCCATCCCTTTGACATCGATTCCAAACCTTATGAAATATGGTATTATTTCCAAATCAACCGTAAATTTATTTTCGTTGACAAAAATGGAATAAATGAATATTATTTGTATTATGAGGAGTGAAATAATAACCCCCTGGACTATCCTTATGAACATTGCACGGACTTTTATGAATAAAGTCAACCTCCTGGGTTTAGCACTCCCGGCTTTGATATTCCTGGTCTCATTGGCCATTCCTGCATACGCCGGGGGTTTCGATCTACACGCAGATTGGGCAGCCTACAAAGCAATGGATTACGATTCCCTGATCTTCGTGGAGTTTTATTACGAGTTCAATCGTTCGAGCTTAGTGTTCCTTGAATCCGCAGGAATAAATAATGCAGAACTTTCTTTCAACTTTAAACTCCTTGACCCGCAATCAGAGATTGCAGAATCGCTCTCATTCAGTACCACACTGGTACTCCCATCCCAAGAAAGTAAGAAAGATATTTACTTCATTTTCGATAAAATCCCCTTGCTGCTTAAACCAGACCACTACAAAGCCCTGATAAAACTATGCAACTTATCAAAAGAGACTATTTGCGACAGTACTATTCTATATCTTGATTTAGGACCCTTTTTAGATGACCATCTGAGACTTAGCGACATTGCCTTTCTCTCAAGCATTGAACCCGATAGCTCCGCTTCAAAGTTCACTAAATATGGCCGGAAGCTCCTCCCTAATCCCTCCAAAACAGTGGGGTATTATCGTTCAGAGCTCTATTTTTATGCTGAAGTCTATAATTTGCTCCCCCCTTCAGCCGAAGAGGAAATATTCGTGGTCCAGTATTTCGTAACCGACCCAGGTGGCGAGCTTTTCAGAATAATGCCCCAGGTCAAAATGCTTAAACCTGGAACATCAGCCATTATAATCGATGGCATCAAAACTTCAGACTACCCCCCCGGCCAATATCAGTTGAGAATTAAGGCCTACGACCCTGCTTCACAGCAGGAAAGCATCACCTCTAAGAACTTCACAGTTCAGGATCAGCCCTCCAATAGTCAGGACACCCTTCAGATCAAAGCCCAGGTCAGTGAATTCGGTCAGATGTTAAAATTTATAGGTACTTCCAAAGAACAACAACTTTTTGAAAGTCTCACTAATAATGGGAAATATCAATATATGTTAGAATTCTGGAAGGGCCGGGATAGCGACCCGGAAACACCTGAAAACGAGTTTAAACAGGACTTCCTTAACCGCTGGTATTATGCAGTAACCCAATTCGATGATCATAAAGACGATCAGGTCAATGGATGGGAATCAGACCGGGGAAGGATCTATATCAAATACGGGGCTCCCGACAATATTGAACGGAATAACATCAGCTTATACGGCAATGAGTGGGAAAAATGGGAGTATTTTAACATACAAAGCGGTGTTTATTTTATCTTCGCTGACCTTTTTGGCTTAGGTCAGCCTGCCTTGATTCATTCCACAGCCACCGGAGAAAAATACGACCCTAACTGGATTAAAAAAATAACTAATGATCCTTCCAATATTATGGAAAACCTTGATGAAAGCATTTATGATTAGATTATTATAGGTTTATTTATGGATAACCAGGCTACAATTTCCAGACTACAGGCATTCTTTGAGCAGAATTCCGATTCCCAGGTTTTTGCCAGGCTGGCAGACCTTCTCTTTCAGAATAAAGAGTATAATCAAGCCCTGAAAGTCCTCAAGATCGGACTTAAAAACTACCCCACATACATTTCCGGTCATATAGTTCTGGGGAAAATACTGGTCCATTTCGATAAGTTGGACAAAGCCCAAAGTGAATACCTGAAGGTTTTATCCCTTGATCCAAATAATGTAATAGCCTTGAAGGCTTTAAGCGAGATCGCCAAAACCCAAAACAACCTTGAGGATGCTGCATCATATCTCAGAAAAATAATTACGATAGCCCCCTTTTACGGCTATATAAAAAATGAACTCCTTGAAATAAGTCCCGAATATGCTTCCGAGAAAAATGAGGACGATATTGATAAAACCAGTGAGATAGAAATTCCGATCGATTATACTGGTTCGGAAGAAATACCTCCACTGCCGATAGAAAGAACTTCTCCGGAAAATCCCTTTAAAGAGGATACCGAAAATGTCCCGGAAATAGCACCCCCAATCGAAAATGAAGCGCTAATTGATGACTATGCCCTAAAATCGGTTAACGAAGAGGATGAAGATAATACCGAAGGAGAAATTTCCAAACTTTTAGGGCTAACCCAAGGGGACGAAGAAGACGAAATTTCCGAACTGACCCCTCCTGTTAATCAGACGGACGAAGACGCAATGCAGGTTGAGGTCCGGGACATTGAAATTCCTGATAAAGATGAAACTTCGAATGAAGATGAAACAACATCTGAATTATCCGGAATCGATTCTAACCCGGAGGAGTTTACTATTATTCAAGAGGATACCTTCGGGTTAGCTGGCCTGACAAATGAATCCAAGGGCATTTCAAGACGTGATAGCAGGGGCACGGAATCCTCCCTTGATGATAATGGTGATGAAGATGACAAAGTATCCAAATTCACCAGTGAACCTGAAGAGGCCTGGGGTTCAGCAGAAAAGGAAACCAATAACCAACCCATATCAGAGGCCTTTAGTATTCTTGAGGGACAAACTCCCCTGGAAAAATCGATTTTGGATCTCACCATAGAAGAGCAGAAAGATAATCAAGCTTCGGACCATGAAATTGAAGAGGGTCAAGATATCGGGGAGTTCGATGAAATGGAGATCCCGTCATTATCCATCCCCGGTGCAGGCCCGGATGCATCTTCTACCGGTAGAAAAGACCTGCAGGATACCGAAGACAAAACCAAATTGGAGGAAGGGCTTGAATTTTCTTCAAAAGAGCCAAGCGATGCCCCGGCCCCGGTTGAAGATGACCTTGCTACCGGTTCATCTGAAAGTGAAGAACAAGATGAAAGCTCGAATATTGAATTGCCAACGCTTTCCCTACCCGGTGAGAAGTCCTATTCAGAAAAACCGGATGAATCGGAGGAATCGAAGAGAAGGGAAGAAGGCATAGAACCCTATGGGGAAGCTGAAACCGTGGATGCTCCTTTTGAAATTACTGCACCGGAAGCTGAACAAGAGGAACTGGTTACCGAAATCATTATCGACGAGCTTCCCGACAGGGATTTCGAGGAACCCGCAGAAACCATTGAGGGGAAATTGCAGCGAGATGCCGGTATCCCTTTAGATGATAAACCTGAAACAACAGAAGAATTAATTACTAAAACTGAGTTCAGTGTAGAGGAATTAGCATCCAAAAAAGATTCTGGTTCCGATGATTTAGAACCCCCTGATGATTCAGAATCAGGCTTAGACATCGAAGGTCTTACCCATATTCAATCCTTTAGAAGTGATGAAGAAGTAGAGGTTGAAGAGGTAGAGGGTATCCAGCAGAAACATGAATTTGAGGGGGGTGGGCCGGAAATTGTAACCGAAACACTGGCTGAAATCTATACAGAGCAAAAACATTATAATAAGGCTATTGAAATCTACAAGAGGTTAATGCTGGATGCTACTCCACAGGAACAGGCAGATTACCAGAAAAGGATCAATGAACTGGAAAAAAAACAGGAATCAGACTATTAGCTCTTTGATAAAATGCGAATTGGCAATTTAAGCATAGGGGACGGGCTTCTTCTGGCTCCTATGGCTGGAATAACGAATCGTGTTTTCAGATCCCTTGTAAGGTCATACGGAGCAGCGCTGGTCTATACTGAAATGGTCAGCGCAATGGGTATTAAACAGAGACAGAAAAAAACTTTATCCCTTTTGGAGTTTGCTCCTGATGAACATCCTATAGGTGCTCAGATATTCGGTTCCGATCCGCAAGCGATGGCCGAAGCTGCGGCTTTTGTGGAGTCCCGTGGTTTTGACCTGGTAGATCTGAATCTTGGCTGCCCCTCACCCAAGATCGTCAAACGAGGAGAGGGTTCCGCCCTTCTGAAAGACCTCCCAAAATGCCAGAATATCTTTAAGGCAGTTACTGAAATGGTGTCTATCCCGGTTACCCTTAAAACCAGAATAGGCTGGAGCCATGAGGAGGAAATCTCTCCATTATTAGCCAGAATAGCACAAGATTGCGGCATAGATGCCATCACCGTGCACGCCCGGTACACATCCGACCGCTTTGCGGGTGAAATCGATCTCCCCGCCCTTAGAAGGACCAAGAAAGCTGTAACCATCCCCGTTTTTGGAAATGGCGATGTTTCCTCCCATCAAGCAGCCTGGGAAATGATCAAACAGACCGGATGCGATGGGATTATGGTGGGCCGCGGCGTACTGGGTAAACCTTGGAACCTAAAATATATCTCTCAATATAAAGAGCCCATCCCCTCTTTTCAGCCCCCTGCTCCTAAAGAAATCTTCCAGATAATGTTACAGCACACCCTTGCTAACATTCAGGAATTCGGAACAAAAAAGGGATTGATAATGATGCGAAAACACTTTGTCTGGTATTCCAGAGGATTGCCATTTGCTAAAAAAATCCATCAGAATTTGAATAAGTTGACATCATACGAAGAACTTGAAGATGAGATACAAAGCATAATGGAGACTTTTTGATAGCGAACCTGAAATATAGAATAATCAAGAAGGTAGTCCATAATTCCGGGGTAGTTGAATTAGGGTTTGATGCTCCGGAAATAGCTGACTATGGTCTGCCCGGCCAGTTTGTTAATATTCAAGTCAGTGAAAAGCTCCCGCATCCTTTCTTGAGACGCCCCATCAGCATTCATGATATTACCGTGAATGGAGAGGTCTGCTTTCTTATAAAAAAGGTAGGGACAGGAACTAAGATGATCTGCGATTCAGAGATAGGGGATGAACTCAGTCTGATCGGACCTTCCGGTAAACCCTTTACTATGCCCAACGCTAACTGCACCCCGGTACTGATCGCAGGTGGTATCGGTATAGCACCAATCTACTTTTTACTGAACCGTTTATTGAATGAGGGATTTGAACCCCTTCTCTTTTATGGAGCCGGGACCAGCAGTGAGATATTAAAAAAGAAGGAATTGATAAGCAGCTGCAAAGTTTACTTTGCCACCGATGATGGCTCTTTTGCTAAACAGGGAATGGTCAGTGAACTTTTGCCCCAGCATATTTTTGAAAATAGCGGGGAATTCTGTTTTTATGCCTGCGGCCCTCAACCTATGTTTAAATCCCTCGCCCCCTTCATGAAAAGCCACAATTTCCCATGCGAGATATCCGCTGAAGAAAATATGGCCTGTGGAATCGGGGCTTGTTATGGCTGTTCCCTGAAGACCAAAGATGGTTATAAAAGGGTCTGCAAGGACGGCCCGATTTTTGAATTAAGCGATATTTTCGAAGAACAATGAGTATTTTAGAAACCAAATTAGGCCCCGTTATTTTTCGAAATCCAATCCTGTTAGCCTCGGGTATAGTAGGCTTTGGGGAGGAGTACCGGGAATTGATCGATCTTGAAAGGGTCGGGGGTATCGTAACCAAATCCATTTCCCTGCTTCCTCGCCCCGGGAACAAGCCCCCGCGAATCGTGGAAACCCCCTGTGGGATGCTTAATTCCATCGGCTTGGAAAACCCTGGATTAGAACGCTTCCTGACCGAAAAAAAACAATTCTTAGAGACATTAAAAACAAATGTGGTCATCAGCATTGCAGGTTCCTCAATCGAAGATTATGTGGAAATAACCCGGGCTATTGAACCCCTGGATTTCTTCAGTGTCCTGGAAATAAACATCTCCTGTCCCAATGTCAGGGAAGGTGGAATACTCTTCGGGAAAGACCCCCATCTTACAGAATCTGTAGTCTCCCGGATCCGTGCAGTCTCCGGAAAGGAATTATGGGTAAAGCTAACCCCCAATGTAACCGATATTGGGTTGATCGCACGGGTCGCCGAAGAGGCTGGTGCGGACGCACTTGCCCTGGTAAACACCTTCGAGGGAATGGCCATCGATATAAACACGGGCAAACCCAAATTAGGTAATGTGATCGGAGGCCTTTCCGGTCCCGCTATCAAGCCATTGGCAATTAAAAAAATATGGGATGTTTACCAGGCGGTAAATATCCCCATTGTGGGAATGGGAGGAATATGCTGCTGGCAGGATATTGTGGAATTTATGCTGGCCGGAGCGCAGTTGGTACAAATCGGCAGTGCCCTCTTTGCAAACCCCAAATTGCCCATCATTGCTATCCCTAAATTGGAAGAGTTTGTAGTCGGGAAAGGTTTGAACTCCTTAAATGAAATTGTCGGCAAGGTTATTATTGACTAAATCACCAAATTACTGGCAAAGAGTCCTGCTTTGTCAAGCATTAATAGTCCTCTTTTTATTCAGTTGCTCTAATCAACCCCGTTTCCGAACTGCCAAACTTACCCCAAATGATAAGGCCGAAGTGCCCCCTGAAACAGAACGTTCTTTTGCCTTTAAAATCCAGGAGGGCGTTGCTTCTTATTACGCCCATAAATTTCACGGCAGGACTACGAGCAATGGGGAGATTTACAATATGTACGAGCTTACCGCTGCTCATAAAACATTACCATTCAATACAATAGTCCGGGTAACCAATCTGGATAACGGACGCTCTGTTGAAGTCCGGATTAATGACCGGGGTCCGTTTGTCAAGGGCCGAATCATCGATTTATCCTTAAAAGCAGCGGAATCCCTGGGCATGATTGAAAAGGGCACCGCCCCGGTGAAAATCGAAATCCTGAAAGCCGGGGAACAGAATTAATAAAAATCCAAAGAAATTTATGGAAAAAATTAAAAAAATACTTGCGGTATCTACTAATAATGTTAATTTGACATTATAATTATAATAAGAACTGAATTAGAAGTAAACAAAGCTATTGTACAATAAGAACAAGTATGCATTTTACTGTAATTTGTTCATAGGAGGAATAAGGAATGTTCAGACCAGTTCGTTTTTTTGTAGGGTGCCTATTTACTTTGTTGATCCTGTCGAGCACTTTAATTGCCCAGGATAATATCGGAGCGCGCCCCTTAGGAATGGGGAGAACCTTTGTCGCAATTGCCGATGATGGTAATGCCCCCCTCTGGAATCCTGCCGGAATGAGTTTTTACAACGAGCAAGTTCTCACTGGTATGTTTTCAAGGCTTTACATGGGAGTGAATAACGACGCTATCGGTGAAGGGTTTTTAGCATACGTACATCATTTCCGAAAGTTAGGTTCCACTGGCCTTTCCGTAAGACAATTGTTTTCAAACCTGAGAAGGGATACTTACGTTACATTGTCCTACAGTAGGGCATTGCATAGAAGCGTTTCTTTAGGAGTAAGCGGACGTTTATTGCGATATGAGATCGTTAGTGGTAATATCGATTACAATCCACCCTACGAAGACCCACCGGATATCGGCGACCCGCTTGATGACCCGCTTTTCCTGGAAAATGGATGGAATAAAATCGGGTTCACTGCAGATGTTGGACTCTTTTATCGTTTTAACCGGAATCTATCCACCGGTTTGCAAGTCTCCAACCTGGTTGAACCCAATATGACACTTGCCGGAGTAACCGATGCTGCCAAAGCCTATCCCCTTACAGTACGGCTTGGATTCGCTTACAGATACCGCGATTTCTTGATCCCTTCTATCGATTTCCGCTACGTCAACCAGGAGATCAACGAGGGTAATCAGTTTAAACCCCATCTTGGTCTGGAATGGTGGTTCATGAACAATAGCATAGCTGCCCGAACCGGCTATAATCCCGAGGAATATTCCTTCGGTTTTTCCTATCGGGCTAAAAGGGGCTTAGATCTCCAGATCGACTACGCCTTTGTTTATCCTCTTTCTGAACTGGGAACCGATGTAGGAGCTACTTCTCATAAGCTTTCCGCATCACTGAGATTTTTGCCTCCCCCTCAGCCCCTGGATGATCTGGCTTTAAGATCCGCTGATATGGATATCTACCCGAAGAACGCCATTGTGGACGAACCGGTTACGATCACGGCAATAATAGAGAACCTGGGTGAGCGAAAAATCGACAATTATAAGGTTTCATTATATTATGACAATGCTGACCAGGGCTGGATACTGGCTTCCCCTATTCTGGATGAAACGGATATAAAACCGGGTGAGCGAAAAGAGGTTAGCTGGCAGTGGATTCCCCCCGCCGAAGGGCACTACCAGGTTTTTGCCGCCGTTGATGATGATGGTTTAATGATCCCCGAACTTAACGGCGAAATCGAAGAGATCGATGAGGATAACAACAAGGGTATGGTTGAAGTTGATGTATTCCCGTTCCCCAAGGGCACTGTCAAACCACGGGAAACGGTGTTGAATATTTCCAAGATCACTCTGGTCCGGGAAGAACAACCCTTGGTACCGATGGTCTTCTTTGACCCTGGTAATACCGATGTGGGAGACCGTTTTGACCCCCTTTTGGCTACTATTGCAAAACGATTAGAGGAAAATCCGGATGTGATCATAAACCTTTACGGTTATTATAACCCGGAATCGGAAGGGGTAGGAAGCGATCTCTTTGGGGCCAAGATTGCCGAGGACCGAGCAGTTGCGGTCAGATCAGCATTATTAAAGCACGTCCCTGGAGCAAGGGGTCAAATCCGTATCGTACCGACAGAATCCTACGATGTATCCCGGCGCCGTGCAGGCTACTCCGAGGAGCACCAGGAAGAGGATGTCCCCCTCGCAGAAGCCGAAAACCGAAGGGTTGAAATTCGGGCCAATATAGAAAAGTACGAAGAAAAGGAATATACAATTTATTTCAATCATAACAGCGCAGAGATCGATCCATCAGGTATCTCCCAACTTCGGGAACACGCTTCGGAATTCAAGGAAATACTTGAGAATAACCCCGAAATGATCCTGCTAATTGAGGGCTTTGTCACTGAAGAGGAGGGTGTACTGGGAGAGTTGTCCTTTGACCGCGCCTCCAATCTTAAACAGCAACTAGGGTCTATCCTGGGAGATGAATTCACCAGCAAGCACTTCAACAAAATCTTTATAAAGGGAAATACCGATACTTTTGCCGCCCAGGGCAAAGTCGTGGTTGGGATGTCCGGAGAAGGATTAGCATATCGACCCATGGAAGGTATAATGGCCGCCAAGGAATTTGAACTGGAAGAGGAACAAGCTAATTTCCTGACCATCACATCCGATGTTCCCGCCGGAGTTGATAGTTACAAAGTCTCTATAATTAAACCGGATGGCCAGCTTTTCAAGGTGCTTGCCGAAGGCTCCGGGGCTATTCCTACCGGGATTCCGTGGGACTGGAAGGATGAGGATGGTAACCTGATCGATCCTAACCAGAAATATATTTGCAGAATGGATATCAAGGATAAATTAGGCCAAACTTTCACTACTTTTTCCGACACCCTCCGGGCTGAAGTTACCCGTAGAATGCAGCAAACAGAGACCCTGATCATCGTTCAATTCACTTTCGATGAAAAAATTTCGGAATCCAAATTCCTAGAAAGCCGAATCGAATACGTTGCCCGAAAATTTATCGAGAAAGCGCAGCAACCTAAGAAAAAACTGGTAGCAGTTGTGGGCGGACATACCGACGTTATAGGAATGGATCGCCGGAACCGAGAACTGGCCGAATTCCGCGCCCAAAAAGAAGAGGAAAACTTGCGTAGGTACCTGGTTTACCTGCTGGGCTTGAACTCCAACAGCGAATTGAATTCCTGGTTAGCCGAACATAACACTACTTTAACATCCAAGGGTTTTGCGGATTCTAAACCGTATATTATTGATAGATGGGAAGAAAACCAGTTTAAAACATACGAAATAGGTGATAATAACCTTCCAGAAGGAAGAACTATTAACCGTAGAGTGGTTATAGAATTTTACCTTGATAAAGAAGGGACCGGGGAATTAGAGAGAATCGCTCCTTAACCGTTATCATTTTAGGGTTAAAAGAGCTGTCAAAATTGCAATATGAATTCCTGAATAGAACACATCAAAAAGGTTCTATTTACAGCATTGAATAAATATATGGATAGTTATAAATTTTCCTTGACAATAATATTAAAAAGGTTAAGTTGACACAAAATATTTGCAGTGTAGAAAACCCATAATAATTTAGAGTTTAAAAAGGAGGTATGATGATCCAAAGAAGTATCGTTGGGCTATTATTTGTGGCATTGTTCAGTTGCGTGGTATTAGCCCAGGGAATTAACTTGGTGGAGCCTTTTGACGGCTCGAACACTTCGGATCCTCTACAACAGATTCGTTACAATTTCGATTCACCGGCTATGGTTGACCCAAGCTCCATCATATTGAAGGTTAATGGTACTGGTTTTACATTGACCGACCGCGAACTAACCTGGGTAGCGCCCAATTTGGTCTTCCAGCCCTCCATTCCATTTACTGATGGTTTGCTGGTGAACGATTCTCTCTTCGTCACCTTCAATATCGATGATACTACTGACCTGGACACTATAGTGACAAGTTCTTTTATAGTTGACCTCAGCGGACCATATATGGTTGGCCGCATGCCCGGCAGTATATATGAACTCTTCCCATTCTGGACCACGGACATCGAAGAGCCCATCTTCATCTATGTTACCGATGATTTTGGCGAGATCAACCCGGCTACTATCGAGGTGAAAATAAACGGAGTATTATATACAACCGCTAATCCCGGTTTATTCTTTGAAGAAGATGTCATGTACGTCGATACCTTATTGGATGACACCATGATAGTTGATTTAATCAGCTTCTACCCCGCTTTGGAAGGAATTACCTATAGCCTAATGGATAGCGTAGATGTAGATCTTCGGGATATGAAAGACCTCCCCGATTACGGTTACAGACCTAATGATATGGATAATCTCCCGATTAATGATTGGTACTTCATGGTTGATGCCCAGCCACCTACTGTCGAAGCTCTGTATCCTTACTTCTGGTATGATGACACCGTCTATACATCATGTTTCGATCAGCATATCGGATTCTTTATTGAAGATTTTAACGGTATCGTACCAAGCTCCATTATTTTGAACGTCGATGGAGTCAATTACACCATCGACAGCCCAAAACTGGACTTTGATGTATTTACCGGAATACTGGAATTCATTCCCAACCCTCCATTCTACGATGGTCAAGTTATTAATGTATCCTTGATTGAAGTGATCGATAGCTTTGACAATGCTTATTCATCCATGTACACCCTGGCCTGGACTATTGTTGTGGATAAAACCGGACCGTACGTAGTGGATTATTATCCCCCTGATGATTATACAACAATCGATAATCAGGAACGTATTTGGTTTACTATTTTTGACGATGATGGTTTTGTAGATCCTTTCAGCATCTTCCTCATCGTGGAAAGCTCTTCCGGAAACCGATGGGAATTTCTCGGGATCGATCCTTTCTGGCCCTGGTTACAATGGTATCCTGATTCCAACAAGTACGAGCTTATCCCTGAGGATTTTGGCTTATTCTTTGGACAGGGTGATACCATTTACGTAACTGTTTGGGATGCTTTAGATTACATAGATTTCTGTAACCCCAATCATCTTCAGGAAAGGGTTAATTGGCAGTTCTACGTAACCAATGGTCCATTCTTTAATCCCGATTATCCTCTTAACGCCACCTACAGCGCCTGTGACCACCAGATGATCCATTTCTATCTGGATGATCCCAATGGGATTGCTTCTGGAACGATTCTCCTGGAAGTTGAAGGCGTTATCTACGACAACACCACCGTTTATAACTATACAGTACCCGGACCAGGCGGACCAATTATTCTTGCTTACAATCCACTGGTTGTTGTACCCACTCCGGAGGGAGCCGAGGTATTCTTTGACCCGACTCATATGCCCCCATACAGGGATGCACAGGAAATTAACATCGTTCTCATAGCAGCTGAAGATGGCCTGGGTAACCCCCTGGAGCATTCCCCAATCGAATGGTCATACATTGTAGATTTATCCGGACCCTATCCTGAAAATCCCTTCCCGCCTGACAGCGGTTTTGGCAAGGGACCCTATCCTACTGTCAGCATCGAGCTCCATGATGCAGTATGTGGACGCGTCGATCCCGATTTGACCAATATTATGGTTAATGGGATCTATTATAGCCCTCATGATGTGGGTATTGACCTTTTCGGGAATCTATTGGTTTTCGATGGTGAATTAGTAGGCCGCACATTCCGTGACGGACAGCACGTGGAAGCTTGCGTGGTATATGCCTATGATATGCCCGAATACAAATGCTCACTTTATCCCAACCCGCTAATGGATGCTCCCTTCTGCTGGGAATTTACCATTGACGGTTCGGCTCCTAATCCCACTATCGTAGAACCCGGTTATGGCGCTTACTCATCATGCGCTCACCAGCAGATCATTATTGAGTTGATCGATGTCAATCCTATTGACCCCGCTTCCATTCAATTCATCTGCCAGGGCCGGTTATACAATGTGGCATCTCCTCAGTTGGAATATGATGATGTTCTCAATCATATGATATTCACCCCTACTACGCCCTTTATGGATGGCGAAGTAGTGCACTTCAGCCTGGTACAGGTGTCTGATATGCTGGGAAATATGATTGCAGGTAGCCCGTTGATCGGAATGTTTTATGTTGATTTAACTCCTCCTGTAGTCGATCATAGCGTTCCTATGAATGGGGAAACCGTTTCGTATAACCTGACCCAGATCGAAATTTGCCTTTCGGACCCCTCGGGTATCAACTGGAATACGGTTACATTCAATGTCTGGACCGACACCCTGACCCTATATGTATTCGATGCCCTTAGTGATGATGTCACCTGGGATGGTAATTGCGTTTATCTGAATACCGCAACTTTCGCCGATGATTTCCTGGGAGGCAGAAACATTATTGTTAACATGAGGGTCGCTGACAATGTACCTTTTGCCTGTCCCGATCCTAACTTCCTCGATTACACTTTCGAGTTCTTCGTAGATCCCGGCTGGATGGTTGACCTGCTCTTCGAGATGGTTGATTCCACCGATTCTACCTGGGACACCTTGCGTCAGGTTATCAGCATGGGTGCTAATCTGGAAGCTACCGCAGGGTTCGATTTCGGTATTGATGTTGATGTACCTACTTCCGTCCTTCCTACTTTCGTTCTGGATAGCCGAAAGCTTCTGGTCGATTTACGTAACCTGGAAGATATTGACCCGCTGTGGACCGTCTGGACTGCTGCAAATTCTGGTATTCTCCACTGGGATCCGGATATGCTGCCAGAAGGTTACATCTTCGTTATCAACGACATGATCGATATGCGAACCACCAATATGTATGCATTTAGCGAAACCGAGATCATCAATATTGGTGTTTCCCGAAGCTTCATAACCCTCTATCCCGGCTGGAACTTCGTAGCTATCCCGGTGGTTCCCGCAGATAATTCTCTGGAAGGAGTATTCCCCACTGTTGATCCGGATATGATATACGTGTTCACCATGGCTGGTTATGTGGTACCGGAGATCATCGAACCCGGCGTTGCCTACTTCGTATTCTCTATGGACCTCGATCCCGTCTCTTATTCTATCCCCGGCGTACCGGTCACTAATCTTACCGTTAATATGCCAACCGGATGGAATACCTTTGGCGGAGTATATAACTTTGCCGGTGTTCCCTTTGCAGATCTTATTCAGTATCCGACCGGAAGTCTCTATGAAGGCCTGCTATTCTGCTATGACGCTGAGGCCCGAACCTATATGAGCGCCAACAGTGTAAAAGCCGGAGTAGGTTACTTCATTTATGTCCGGGTACCTTCACCATGGCCATTCTGTGAGGTCACTGTCGATGCCGGTTTGATGAGAAGCACTCCTTCTTTCGTCCCCAGACAAAAAGCTGACTGGACCTATTCTATCGATATCAACAATACAGTCCTTACTCTGGGTTTGGATGATAATGCTACCGATGCTTACGATGTTGGTTTGGATATGGCATTACCTCCAGCTATTCCTGGCTCCGGCTTCGACGCCTACCTGGTTGATGCCGAAATCGGCAGATTGAGTACCGATATCAGGAACAGCGAGAACAAAGAATGGACCTTGAATATCCTAAGTGAAGAGGAAATTAGCCTGACCGGAACCGGCAACCTGCCTGATGATCAAAGGTTGATTCTTTATAACGCTCAGAATATTGTCGATCTTTCCAACGGACCGGTAAGCCTCAATCCTGGTTCCTATATGCTCAAGCTGGTAGGCGAAGCCCCTATTATTCCAACTGCATTCGCCCTTTACCAGAACGTTCCTAATCCCTTCAACGCTAACACCACAATCACTTATGATGTCCCTCAGGAAGGAACAGTCAGCCTGGCTGTCTTCAACGTCCTGGGTCAGAAAGTGAAAACACTGGTTGATGGAGTTGAAACTGCAGGAAGAAAGACTATTACCTGGAATGGCAATACCGACGATGGCAATCCGGTTAATACCGGCGTGTATTTCTATCGCTTGGAGACCGAGAAATCCAACTTTGTCAAGAAGATGATCTTGATGAAGTAAATATATCGGATAAGCATTAAGCCATTAAAGGCTTAAGATGCTGTTCAGATTAAAAGCCCTCTTCGCTCTCGAAGGGGGCTTTTTTTTTACGTTATTATTAGAAAAGTTCAGAAATGATGGAATTGGAAATAAACAGCTTGGAGCTGGGAATCCTTATATAGTTGTTCTTAAACTCCAGGAAACCATCGTCCAGGAGATATTTCAAGCTTTCACCCGCATATTCCTGGAATGATAGGGAAAACTTACGCTCAAATTCAGCTAAAGACAAACCTTCGATCAGCCGGAGGTGAAGCATAATATACTCATTGATTTGCTCAGTCTGTTCAAGTATTTCCATTGATTGGACGGGCAACTGTCCTCTTTCTAATTGCTTTATATATTTATCCAGATCGCTATAATTGGTATGCCGGGTCAGCCTTCCTTTATCATCAATGGTTGAAACCGCTGCCGGGCCGAAACCCAGATAAGGATTCCCCAACCAGTAATTAATGTTGTGCCTGGAATAGAATTCGGGAGTGCGTGCAAAAGAAGAAATTTCATAATGCTCATAACCGTAATCCTGTATATGATCCACCATAAAAAAGTACATCTCTTCTTCGAGTTCAGGGGAAAGAGGCTGCAGTTGGTTGTTCTCCTTATTTTTGTTCAGAGCCGTCCCGGGCTCATAGCTCAAACAATAAGTGCTGATATGATGAATATCATAGCCCCCGATTAACTTTAAGGTAGCCCCCCAACTCTTCAGGGTCTGATCCGGTATCCCATATATCAAATCAACTGAGATATTTTCCCACTGGCTTGCCATTAACAAGTTCAGACATTGCATGGCTTCCTGAGCATCATGAGGTCGCCCCAGGACCTTCAGCTCATTATCATTTAGACTTTGAATGCCTACACTACAACGATTTATACCCAAAGACCTGTATCTACTCGCCGATTCACTGGATAGGGTTTTCGGATTCACTTCTATTGTAAATTCGATGCCAGGGCTTAAGCAAGTATATTTTTTGATTTTCACGATAATCTCTTCCAAAGAATCAGGGGATATAAGGGAAGGTGTACCTCCGCCAATGTAAACTGAAACGATTTCCGATTCTGACAAATGTTTCCGGTAAAATTCAATTTCCTTGGATAGTGCCCTGATGTAATATGAGACGAGGTTCTCCTGATAGGGTACAGAATAAAAAGCGCAATATTTACATTTCCGTATGCAGAATGGGATATGAATATATAGAGCCAGTTTCATGATAAAAAAAAGTGGGAGCTGCAATCTACAACTCCCACTTAAAGTTACTATATTATAGTAAGGATTCTAATCGAAGTTATAGGTGGCAGTAACATTGCTTGAGAATCCGGAAGCAGTGCCAGAGATCAGGTACAGGTTATTGAATATGAGTGCGGTTGATAGATTCCAATCGAGGGTAAAATTCCCAAATGAGACTCCCAGTCCAAGGGATACGATATTTGATTCATCGCCGGCAATTGGCAGACTTAATTTGGTTTCGGAAGCGGAATCATTCTCGTTGCTTTCCCATAAGTCCTTATATGTACCCATATATTTCGAGACACCCACTCTTCCTACTAGGGTTTTCCATATAGTGTGTTCTAATGCAAGATTAAGCGCCGGGAGGTAAGTATAGGTAGTGGTTTCGGTGAAGTCTTCTTCCCTTTCATCGGTGTACTTATCGATAACAACGGATGCGCCAGCGATGATCAGGGTTTTTTCTAACTGGTAATTTGCCCCTACGCCGGCTCCTAATGTCATATTTTTGTAATCGCCGGTCTCGGTGTCATCGCGGATATCGCTGGTCAGTTTTTCACCGGAACTATGGGAATTGAACCAAATGGCTGGGATAAGCTTCATCTTGCTGGTCATCGGAAGGAATGCTCTACCTCCAAAAGTGATGCCCATACCGCCAGTATTTTCGTATGTTTCAACCCCGCTACTTGTCTCGGTTTCCCGGGAATAACTGTTAAAGCGCAAGTTTAACCGGGCATCAATCTCGGTTTCACCCATCATCATGGTGGTACCCAAATTAACCCCTAAAACCCCTGCTGAAACTTCAGATGTGGAGGTAACTTCACCATCCGAATCCGTAACCTCGGAGAAATCCTTGGAACCGGATTTAAAAATACCCAAACCGAAGGCAATGGTACCGGTGCTATAAGCTCCGATGATATCCACTCCATTCACGGGATTAGGTAAAAAATCGGATATATCTGAACGGCCAATCATAGAGTAAATCTCACCAAACTTACGGTTTACCGCAACACCGACTGTAAGGTTCTCTAAAGGGCTGTAAGTTACGCCACCAAATTGGTTGTTGCCGCCCATATCCATGAATTCAACAAAGACAAAGTCTGAGTACATATGAAGGACAGCCGGATTATAGAAGAAATCATGATAATCCCAGAGATAAGGACTGGGTTCACCAAGAGCTTCCAAACGCGCTTCATTAGCCAACAGGACTGTAGAAAAACAGACCAGGATCAACAAGGCTAATAGTGCTTTCTTCATAACTCCCTCCTCTTTAGTTAGTGGTTAAATATTTATCAATTTGTTTTACCCGCTAAAAATAAAAATTGCAATTATTATAAGTAGATTTCACTGTTTGTCAAGTAAATTCTGTTCTATATTCCCAAAAGATAGTTATTAGAGGAATTTTATCTTTTTGGAACAAAGATTTTTGTAAAAAAATATCATTCCTAAAAATAAACCTTCCTTTTTTTGGAATATTTATTAAACTATTAGCAAATTTAAAAACCTT
>JAFGGQ010000180.1 GCA_016930435.1 bacterium | reverse complement strand
CTGGGGGTTGAAACCCCATTTTGGAGGGTAAGGAGGCTTTACTAATCCCCGAGCTGAAGCACGGGGCAATTCAGCAGGAATTTCTTTATTTTTTTCTTTTTCTTCTTTCATTTTTGACTTTTGCTATTTGACTTTTGTCTTTTATTTCACTCATTGGGTTTGCCCATACGATCGTTGATTTTGTTTTATTTTTCATTCTGCATTCTGCATTGTTCCATTCTATTCCGTACCTACGGCACTCGTTATATTTTGGTGTGTTCTATGCTATTATATAATTAAATTGCATATTATTGGAAAAATAGATAAGAAAAAGCTTGCCAAATAAATAAAGGCATATAATTTTGTTGAGCAATTTAACAGGACAGGAGATAAAAATGGCAAAGGTATGTGAAATATGCGGGAAACGGCCTATTACCGGTAACAACGTCAGTCACTCCCATCATAAAACGAAGAGACGGTGGAAGCCCAATCTTCAGTCTGTGAAAGCAGTTATAGATGGAAAGGTTAAGACCATTAAGGTCTGTACGAACTGTATCAAAAGCGGCAAGGTCGTAAAGCCATTAGCGTCATAAACGCCCCCCCACCTAAAATTGATATAGGTTTTATTTTAGAATACCCCTGTTACTATTCAGGATAAAATCAGCTAAATATCGAATTTCCTGTGTTTGTTCCACTTCGTTAATAATTTTTTCAACAGCCTGTGAAGTATTTAATCCGCTATTAAAGAGTAATTTATATGCTAACTTCAAAGGCGCTAATTGAGCAGCAGTGAATCCCCTTCTTCTCAGACCGACAATATTTAGTCCATGAGGCTTTGCGGGATATCCCCCCACGAGAATATATGGGATAACATCTTTTGTTACCCTGAACCCCCCTCCGATCATTACTTGAGAACCAACCTTGACAAATTGATGTACAGCCACCAAACCCCCTATCATGGTATGGTCCCCTACCTGAACATAACCGCCTATGTTAGCGGCATTTGCCATAATAATATGGTCACCAATTACGCAGTTATGCGCAACATGTGTGTAAGCCATCAGGTAATTATATGATCCTACTAAAGTAGCGTTTCCCTCACCTGAAGCCCGGTGAATCGTCATATATTCCCTGATAATGTTCCCTTCCCCTATTCGCAAAAATGTGGGTTCCCCTTTGTACTTTAAATCCTGGGGATCATCCCCTAAACAAGCGCCATGATGGACCACATTATTCTTCCCAAGCCAGGTATTGGCCTCAATTCTGACCGCCGAAAGCAACCTGGTTCCTGCTCCCAAATGGGCTCCACCCTCCACTATACAAAAAGGACCTATCTCGACATTGTCCTCCAGCTCGGCTTTCTCAGCAACCACCGCTGTGGGGTGAATAATAATTGCCATTTTCCCTCCGCAATAACTTTTAACAATAACAAATTTTTATCTAAATCTTATTATAAACCCGGGTAAATATTTTACAAGGGTTTTTTATCAACTGCTCCAATTTATAAGGATAATCTTACCTCAGCTTCAAAATAATGCAGGGTTTCTATGCCCGGGTCCTTTTCCGCATAATACTTTATCCGGGCAGCCGTGTTCGCCAAAAACTGCCAGTCATAACTTACCATCCAATAAATATTTACACCGGTTTTATCCCCCTCCGCCATTTCATAAGGCAGTATCAGATCAGAGGGATCCGACCATACCCTTGCCCACTTAAAAGCACCCTTTAATAGACCATCCCAGACATTCAGCCGGAATTCAGGAGCAAGCACAAAACGCCTAACACTGGTTGTATCACCATATTCGTTTTTTTCCATTGAAAACCCCCCTTCCATACTTGCATACAAAACCCTTATACCACTATAATATACGTTCAGAACCGCTTTTTTTTTGAATAAATCAAGGTCGCTGTAATAAGCATACCCACGTGTAGTCGCAAGCCTCTCATTTGAAAAGGAACACGAAATCCCACCCAAAGCGGGAAAACTGTAACGGGCTTCACCCGAGTATAACAGATTATAATTCTTTTCCAGACCGGTTACGAATTTGCGGTCCATACTCCGTTTCCACCGACCCCTAAAATCAAATGACATGCGACTGCGCCGAAATAGATAAAGACGCTCATCTACCTCAAAATACCCATAATTAACCGTACTGTCCCCTAAAAAATTATCAGGATGGATATAGTAACTGCTTATATCACTTTTGTTCAATGATATACGTTCCCCTCTTAAGCTAAATTCTGATGATATCTGGGATAATATCCTTATAAATAATGTGTTTATACTTTTACTATTCCCGGGATTCAAGGTGTTTCTCAATGAGAACTGGGTTTCAATAACCGGTTCAAAGTCCCCTGTACTGATCTTTTCGACGATATAATTCCCCTCCGTATCGGGGATATACTGATCCAGGTCGGGATCATAACGGTAATCCCCTTCACCTTCTTCCACCGCAGTATATATTCTCTCCATTCTGGAAGCTTGCTTATTCATAACCTGATAATAAAGGTTCAAGCCAATAGCCCGATCGCGGGAGTAATAACGGCTTTCTGCCCTCCAGGTATGAGATAACAAATTCGGTTCATTGAACATGGGTTCTTTAATCAGGTTACGATACCGGTATAATAGACTAAGTATCCTAAATATACTTGAGCTGTAGCATATCTCCACTGTCTCCCCATAAGGAATCAATCCCGGTTCTTCCTGATATCTCTGTTCCTTATTAAAACCCATGCTCAAATTCTGCTTCCAGTTTTCCGCAAAATTGATCTCAGAACCAACATAATACTGATTATAGTTATAATAATGCGAATATGATAGCTCTTTTTTCTGATCCTCCCGTTCAAAACGGAAATAGGGTGTTATCTTTCGTGTTCCGGAAGTTAATTCAATCCGTGCTTTACGGAAATAACCTGCGAAGCCTTCCCGCCAGCTATCGGTATGCTCGAGTAAAAGGTCCCCATAGATAAATCTATTATTATTAATATTCAACTCCCCGCTCTTTTTGATAGACAGGAATTTCGGGGTACTCAGCCTTCCGTAGCTTGTTCTTATATTCCACAATTTAGAAGGTCTGTAGATCAGAATCAACTCAGCCTTTGCCTCATCTTCATTATCATCTCCGGTGAGGTTCCAATCCTCGGAATAATCAGCATTGTTGAGTCTTCCCAAAGGTGAGAAGCGGCGTTCAACCTTTCTATAATTCCCTTCCCACTTTATTCCGCCCAGGTTCTTATCCATCAAATGGATGCTGTCCAAACCAGTATTGAAACCGAGCGAATAAGCGCTTCCAATATTATCATCATCGTCCAGTTCGGAGAAGAGATTACGGTCATAATTTGATGTGGCTATCTCCCCCCACAACTTTACGTTTTCAAGGGGTTGAGTTTCAAGCTTCAGGTCGAATATCTCCTTTTTCAAGGGAAGTGGTAAATATTCCAAAGGCATGTAACTGCCCTGTCTGTAACCTACCCAGCGGTATATTCCATCACCTTCATAGTTATAATCACCATTGCCGCCTCCTACCCAGGAGAAGTTGATATCATAACTTCCCGAATCGGGAGTTACATATCGAAAGAAAATGATTCCGGCAGAATCGACCCGGTCGTAATTTCCATTTCCCGCTCCCACCGAATCGATTCCTGAGACATAAGCTGAGTCATCATTATCTCCCGCGTCACTCAATGCTTTTAAATCATCTTCCGATAAACTGAGTTCGATAGGGCTGTTCCGGTCGTCCCGCAGGGTAAGGAAAGTGGTTATAATCTTGACCCCTTGCAGCGGGTTTATAATACCTTCGCCCTGAAAGAAGGTGCGGTTATAATCCTGCGTTGTGTATTCAAAATCCACCACTATCCTGCTGGTGTTCTTTATAGTCCGTTCGGGCATAAAAGTAATCTGTGCTGCATTATAATCAATAGTATAATCGTTGTTTTCTCCCCTTTTTAGTAGGTTCCCGTTAAGCCATACCCTCTCGGTACCGGCAAGCACTACTATATCATCGATACCCTTTTCGCCATGAAGTTGATAAGGCCCTTGATTAGCTTCTATTCCGTTGAAGGAATATGATCGGAATTCACCGCGTGAGATTGCTCCGGCAAGATTTACGGAAAATTCATCAAAATGAACATCTCCTTGTACCCCTTGCAACCTCCGGCTATACCTGGCAAAATCAGTAGCATCCAAATCCACCGAAAAATCACCGAAAGTAGCGTTGAAATGAGATGAAGTGGCCCTGATATATAACTTGTCTATTTCCTCTAACTCCTCTGATGTGCCTTCCGGCTGAAGAGGAGAACTTTCATCGGACAGTACCGCCGCAATATTCACCTGGTCGCCTATAGAACCAGCAGCTTCCAACTCAAAACCGGAATCCAGCGCCAGATCACGATTTGTCCCGATCTTAATCCCCCGCATAATGCTGCCGGAATGGCTGAACTTAGTCCATTCTCCGAATACCGGCTTTTCCTTTTCCATCACAAAGGTTACACCTCCCTCTCCGGTAACCGGAATCCGGTGCCATACCTTCAGTGGCAAATTCAATATTAGTTTTCCGTAATATACCACCAGACTGTCGCATTCCAATCCTGACTGAAGCTGGATCCTGCCCCTCAGATAGTCCATCTCGTAATCATCTTTAGGGTTCAGGAGGCGTGTCCCGCAAAAAAGGCTTTCAGAATTGACGATAATAAAGGAGTCCGGAAGAGAATATGAACGGGAGTAATGGTAAAATACCTGTTTCTCAGCAGTCAAACCGGAGGTAATCATACTCCCCAACAGGATAATTATCAAGATGAGCTTTCTGAAATACCGGCGCACTTCTGAGTGATTGGGGAACATTATTGCCCTATCTCGAAAATGTAGAGGTAATCATTACTTAAAACATACAGCATTCCTGCTTCCGAGGCGATGTCCAATACCGGAAATGGAAATTCATAAGAATATTCACTAAACCTGGATTTTTCTAATTCATAGAATATAATTGACCTGGAATCGGGGTCATAAAAAACAAGACTTTGCTTATAACAAGAAAATAGGGTGTTTGCTCCTTTAAGAGCGGGGGACATCTGGCCCAGATACCCCCCAAATTGATTAAACGAATATACCTTTCCGGTAACCGGATCCTGAAGAAATACTCCGCCCCCGTTGGGATCGCCGATAAGTGCGGGTCCCGGAACGGATACTTTATCCTCTAAACGGTATTCCTCTATTTTCCCCTCCGGGTTCAGTATGAACAATGATTTACTATGTTTTGAGGTAAAAAATAGGTACTTATGCTTGTTCACCCAAAGGTACTCCGGATAGAATCCCTCATCCAGATTGTATTCGGTAAGCCAGTGTAGTTTACGGTTAAGCCTGATAATACGGTGATTACCCTGGTCAGCTACATAGAGGTCCAGCCCATGACAATGGATCTGTGCGGGGCCGTTAAATTCATCCTTATTCCATCCGAATCCGCCTAATTCGTTAATAACTCTTCCGGTAACGTCCAGTTTAATGATCTTGTTACCAGCCTGGTCAGTCAGGAATATCTCCCCGAAGCTGTTAGCCGATATCGATCCGGGTTGCCCGGTTAATGATCCTGTTTCGATTTCCCGCTTAAGCTCCAGGTTAATCGCCGAAAGGAAAGCCGGGATAAGCATCGCGGTTATAAATAATCCAATTATTTTTTTTCCCATATCATCATGAATAATTAATAGTCCTCTTAGCGGAATAATCCCGTTTAATGTTGTTTATAATGCCTGAAATATCGAAAAACAGGTTATTAGAATATAAACTTCGGAATAAAATTTGCATTTTTTTGTACAATTCGTAATACTCATAAATACATGTTCATCAAATATATAAATTATATTCAGCATTATCAACTGCATTTTACGGGATAATATATAAAAGTTTGTTTATAACAAGCTAATAGAATTTCAATCAGGGTATCCGAAGGGTTGGCAAAGAATGACCTTCTGATCCTTATCCAGCTCCATCTTCGAGGCCAGAATGGTTTTATCCACCATATTAACCGCAACCGTTGAGAGCCCTTCGGATGCGCAGAACAGGTAGGCATTCTGGCTGATAAATCCGGTATCGATAGCGGAATAAAAGTCCTTAGACTCCGAAGGAATATCGCCCATTCGGCTGTAATCAGCCACATAGATCAAACACATCGGGGCTTCTGCAACAAATGACTGGGAGCCGCAATATCTGCGCAGATCAAGTTTTGATAAGACTTCCAGAGAATTTTCCCGCGCGTTATAGTGGAATAGTCCTTCTTTCATAGCAATGTAGATTTCTATTTCCTGCCAGTTAACGGCTGATGGCGCAGTGCGCTTGCCCACGGCAGGCCGGTTGATTCCGCACGCAGCCCATAAAAGGTTGGATAACACCTGTTCAGGGATGGGCCGGGTACTGAATGAACGGTTAGAAGCCCTTTGCCTCAAAGTCTCCATCAGGGGCTTACCCCCGGATGTAACCGGTTCCGGTAATTGTATGGTAAAAGCATCTTTCCCCATCAAAGTTAAAGGTATGAGTATCAGGATTACTATGATTATTGAGGATTCTAAAGTAAGTTTTCTCATCCGAATTCCCTTGTGATTTTAATTTTGGAGAACTGTCAACATACCATTGGTGGCATCCAAACTAAGTTTCTGGCCGGTTTTTATGGTTTTACTGGCCGGTCCAACATTCACAACAGTTGGAATGCCATATTCCCGGGCAATTATGCTGGCGTGACTGAGTAAGCCACCCTGATCCACCACAATCCCAGCAGCATTTATAAAATAAGGGCTCCAACCCGGATCATAATAGGGTACGATTAGTATTTCACCGGGCAATACCTGCTGCTGGCCATCCAACCGTCCAATAACCCTGGCAGGACCGCTTACTATCCCCGGACTCACAGTAAGCCCACTGTATTGTGCCCGGATAGGAATATCATCAGCCTCACGCCACATTGCAGCGTCAAGCTTGCCTACTACTACCGGCGGTGGGTTTAACTTAAGGTTATCATTATAACGACCACGGCGGGATGCTATTACCTCCTGATAATCCAATTCAATGGTGCCCCGTATAACAGAATTTAATTCGTCCAGGTAAAGGAAAAAAATGTCGTCAGAATCTTTAAGTAACCCTTTCTCTTCTAACCGGCAACCCAACTCCAGGACAATCTTACGCATCATTGCCCAGTATTTAACTGCACAATTTTTTATATTCTCACGCAGCAAACATCCATACTGCGAGCGGTTAAGGAAAAAATTGAACTGCAATTTTTTCAGTGGATTCCTCAGACGCTTACGGCAACTGGCTGTTAGCATCTCTCTACCAACTACTTTTTGCTTTAATTGCTCACTCATGCTGATCTCATCCTTAGATTTGAGATACGAGCGCAAGATATTCAGAATGTATTCCGGAGTTTCCTCCCAGCGTGGATTGTAAAGCTCCAATTCGCCCCTGCAATGGTGACCGTGATCATTCATAAAGGTTTTCCATCTAACTAAAAATTCCTTACCCCGGGCGGTCTTCGCAAATTCAGTTTTCAATTCAACCCATGTTATCCCGGAAACTAATAAAGCTTCAAGGTGTGGATCATCCTTGAGCGAATCGGCCAGAGCCCAAAGGTCCAATCCGGCTTTGGCGCTTTCAATACCGCCTATCCCAGTCATTAATCGGCTGGCATACTCCCCCTTCTGGTCACCCAGATAGCGCTGGCAGAATTGTTTTAACTTGGGGAAATAAAACATCCCCAGACCACCAAAAGCTATCCCGTGAACACTATTATAAAGGTCGGAGATCATAGCATTCAATTTTGCCAATAATTGGGATTCACTCAGATCAAATAATTCAAGCTTCCGGTAGGTATCCAGATTAAGTTCCATTTTTAAAAGGAATCTGCTTCCCTGCCGGGGGGAATGGGTCGCAAACTTATAGGAAAAAACAGGTAATCTCACCAGCATCTTCAGCGGGTGATACTGTACATCGGGAATATCCTCATCTGTAAATATCAATTCGCCACTTTCCTCTAATTCCAATTGACTTCCCCCGAGCAACTCGGAGATATTCGTATTTTTCATGCCCGGGAAAACGCTGATTCCACCCGCAAAGGTATTCATGTTAAAATAGGTGCGGCCACCTATTAAACCCAGCATTGGATAATCCTTGAAATCAAGCCCGATCCACGAAAATATTGCACCGAAAAGAGCCCTGACCAATCCCCTGGCAAAACTCCAATTCAAAGGAGTTATAACGTCCGGGAGAATTTCTCCGGAATTGCTGTTTGTCCAGACCTGGCGTTCTTCCCAATTTTTCAAGGGAGGAAGCGCAGTTATAGGCCTCGCTTGAAGAAAAATAAGATGCCCTCCACTGAACGCCCATTCAATGTCCTGCGGGTATCCTAACTTATCCTCGAGCTTCCTTGCCATTCTGCTGAGTTTCCTGACTGATTTTGGATTCAGGGCAATATAATCCGTATTATTCAAAGATGGTCTGTTGAGAATTTGAAGATTCCTCTTGCTGATCTCTATTCTCGAAGGATTCACCCTCCCTGATACCACCTTTTCCGGTGTTCCCTGACATACCTCGATGATCATTTTGCTTCGGTACCCCAAAACCGGATCGGCGGTGAATATCACTCCCCCTGTTTCCGCCTTGACCTGCTCCTGCAATATAACCGCCATCCCCAATTTATGATGGTCAAAGCCGCATCGCCTTCGGTAAAGGTAAGCGCCCTCGTTCCAGGCCGAAGCCCATACCATTTTAACCGCTCTAAAGCATTCATCTTCACCTTCAATGTCAAGAAATGAGTTATATAACCCGGCGAAAGAATTTTCCGGAAGATCCTCCGCTGAAGCTGAAGAACGGACTACTACCCTCTGAAGTTTACATCGCCTTATCAACTCAGAAATATCCTGTTTCAGCCTGTTATTGAGGGTAGCCCGGCAAATAGCGTCTCTTAGCTCAACCAAAATACCTTTAAGAAAATGATCTTGGGCAACTCGCGCAGAGTCTGCAAGGTCCGTTAACTGGTGTTCCTGAAGATGCTCGAAATAAGCATTAGCCGGTATCACAAATCCCTTGGCTATATGGAAACCCAATCGATGAAGCTTATAAAGGCTTAGGGCTTTAAAACCCACTTCGGCAGCAACATGATTATTCAGATTTTGCAGAGTGACGATATTGGAGAAATCCATTCCCTTTTACCTTTACTCGCAGTTCAAAATAGAATTCCATATCCCTCGCCCCTGGGCTATGGCTTCCTGTTCAGCGCTTTCGAACATGCCTTCATAGTCGGACCGCACCGGAAACGCATCCCAATCTTCGCTCCACCCGGCCCTGACGATCTCCACATTCAGGCAAAGACTATCCGGCAGAATATGTACGAATGCCAGAGTCCGGCCGTAAATATCTATGGAATCGCCGGCTGAAGTGTTATAGACCAGATAGCAATCCCGGTCCAGAGCCATGGTTTGGGTATATTGAAAGGCTTCAGTTGCACATTCTTCGGGTTCCGGATGCATTTCAGGCGTGTCGATGCCTACCAGCCGCACCGTTTCACCGCTATCCAGCTTGATAGTATCGCCATCATAAACCTGAACGATTCTGCAGTGTTCCACCCCATTACCATTCACGGGCCGGGGCGGTCCTTCTCGGTCACAGGATAAAGAAGAGCAACACAGGAATGCCAACAGAACCCGCAATACAGTTCTATTATTAGCAACTATATTCATAACTTATTCAATAATAATAGTATGATGCTATATTATAATAAACAACTTTATATAAACACAGATAATGCATTTATTATCATTTATTTTATTAATACTATTTTAGTCGAATAATATTTACCATTATGTTCTAATGAAACCAGGTAAACACCGCTAGTGGTGGTTTCAGATGGTTTCCAGAGGTTATTGCCTTCTCTGTTTAGGAATAGATTATCGATAACTCTCCCGCTGAGGTCGGCAACCTGAACATGGCTTCCCATAGGGCCGTTTATCATGCAAAAAGAATTGAAGGGATTGGGATAGGCATAGACCTCGAGTTTATCCGGGACATTCGGGTACTCGTCCACCGCGCTACAGGAATAAGCTATCAAACTGGAGAATGTTTCCGAAGAATCATCAGCGTCGAATTGATAGTGTTTTACAGGTCCCACTCCCTCAGCCAGCCATGTAAGATTATTGCCGATTGAGCCATGCAGGTTATACACGGTATCATCACCCATCAGGATGAAGAAATGGTATGAACCAGTGATCTCCAACCGGACACAATTCGAAAAATAACCCGCAGGAACCGTTACGTTTTCGAATCCCCCGATAGCACCATATACAGTTAACTTTTGATTGTAAAGAAGCCCTTCTTCGTCCCATTGTGTATCCATTTCCGCAGCCAACCAGCTATTCCCTACAAAGAAGGGGTCTATGATATTGTGCATAAGCCAGTAGGTAGAATCATCCATTTTGTTATAGGTATAAAAACCATCTTCCCGTAACTGCATAAATGAAGTATCTATAGATCCCCAACTCTCTTCTTCGGAAATATAGGTTAAATAACCATCCATCATGGTGGTTCCGGTTATGGTCTGAACTGAAGTATCAGCTCCGTAATCTCCAGAGTCCGCCATTACCCAGAAATTACCCACCCTAAGAGGGATATAATCCTCCACATCATAAGCCTGAAGCTGAACAGCTACCAGGCTGATCAGAAACAGAACAAACATACCTTTTTTCATTTCAAACTCCTGTGTGATTGTTTTTGTTTAATATATAGTCTTTTTAACTTGAATTACAAATAAAAAATATTAATTATCAATACCAATATTGATTGACCTCAACAACTTCTCTATTGCTTCTACCCTTTTTCGGAGTTCATTATTTTCTGCGCGTAGTACTTCATTTTGTTCCGAAAGCTCCTGAATCGCCGCCGCTCCATAAATGGTCAGTGGATAAGAGTCAACCTGCAGGATTTCCTCACCGTCCGGGAGGTATTCCCCGCTTCCTTTAACGTAATCAGGGAATACTTGCTGAAACTCCTGTGCAATTACATTATGATAATGCCTGTCTTTGACCTCCGGATGCATTGTTCTATATTCTTCGCTGTACCGGAAACTGACCAGATTTACCTGGTTAATTTTCGCCAGGGCATTCTCGATGGTCTGGATTTCGGTTTTTATCCTTTTATCCGAGTTTGCCAGCCAATCTCCGGCAGTAGATTTGCTTGCATCGCCCTCTACCTCAAGGTCATTTGCAGCGGGATTCCGTTTAATACCGACCCGGCCATTAAATTCCAAAATATCATTATCGAACTCCCCATATATCAGGGGAGAAGTGGAAGCAGAATTGTCAATATATAACTTATTGCTCCCTGTCTCAGCATGTCCAGCTCGGTTACCAAGGAAAATGTTCGAGTCCCCAATTGCCGAAAAACCAGCCCGGAAACCCACGAATACATTGGCATCACCCCAAAACGAAACCGAATGGCCATTTCCAGCATAAGCCCCTATCGCCGTATTGCGATCACCCCGGATATTTCTACCGGAATTGAACCCGTAAGCGGAATTATCATTGCCAGTGGAGCCGTTAGTCATGGATTCGTAACCAGTAGAAGTATTTCGTTCTCCTGCCGTATTAGACAATATGGAAGAATTCCCAATAGCAACACATTGGTGGCCTGAGTTGTTGCTGTATAATGCCTGGTACCCCACAGCCACATTATCATACCCACTAAGATTGGAAAGAAGGGCGTTCCGGCCAACAGCAGTGATATTAGAACCAGTGCTAATGCTAGAGGCTGCTCCCCGACCCACTAAAGTATTATTGGATTCCGTTTCTAAAACAGTATATTCATCTATCATGTAATAGCCATCAATATTAATATTACCACCGGCAATATCTAGTTTTTCACTTGGGTTATTGGTACCTATCCCGATACTATCAAAATTATCATAAGTATAGACCCTTTTGGCGGTCCCTTCCCGGTTAATTGACCAGTCCAGATCAGCGCTGGGAGGCGCCTGCCATGTACCGAAACCATTGATGTCAGCAGTAAGAACGTGTCCCGCTGTTGGGGCTGTAGGCAACCGGAATATCCCCATCTGTATCCTCCCGGTAGTTACAAGGGTATCGTTACCAAATGTTATTTTGTCCCCTGAACTGGTAATGCTGTTCGGGGACGCATTACCATTTATGACGATGGAAGCCCCGCTGGTTATAGTACCGTCAGCATGCAAATTCCCGTATCCCGGATTAGTCTGGTTCCCGACGTGTAACCCTCCATTAATCCCTATAAAATCAGCGCTGAAATCACCATATATAAGCGGTGTTACGCTGTTTGAACTCTCAATATACAATTTATCACTTCCGGTTTCGTTATAGCCTGCCCGGTAGCCAATCAACACATTTCGCAAACCGGTCACATTGCTATATCCGGCCTCCGCCCCAATACTGACATTAAAATCACCTTGATTGCTGTACCCGCATTTATAACCTGCAACCACGTTATAATCACCGGAGACATTGCCCTGAATGGCTTCCGAACCTATTACCGTATTATACTGCCCATCCGAATTAGCAGCCAGCGCAAGGTAACCAAGCGCTGTATTTCCTATTCCGGACTGGTTGTTATATAAACTTCCGCTTCCCATTGCGGTGTTCTGCATCCCTGAAGTAGTTGCCGTTAAAGCCCTGTAACCCAGAGCCGAATTATGGTTTGAAACAGCCGCAGAGTTCTTGTTCAAAGCCTTGTAGCCGACTGCGGTATTTGAATAACCGGAATTATTGCTGTACCCTGCAGCATGACCCACAAAAGTATTATAATAGCCCTCTAAAAATGAACTGTGATCATTGTTCAGCCCGGCGCTGTCACCTATTGCGACAAGGTAACGCCCGGTATTATCCCTTCCGGACTCCACTCCCACCAGAACGTTATTGCTCCCTTCCCCTGATAGGAAAGTTTGTGCATCTATCTTGTAAGTCTCGCTGGTATTAATATGCCCTGCTACATCCAATCTGGAATTGGGATCCGGGTCGGAGGTCCCGATCCCGATAAAATCAGCAAGATTATAAACCGTATCGGGGGCTACTCCATCGCCGGAAATTACCCAGTCCGGATCACTTGCAAGTGTGGAAAGATCGGTCCAGGAACCCACTCCGTTCGCATCGGATGCCATAACATACCCATTTAGAGGACTTGTAGTCATCTTAAAATGCCCAGTTTGTATCCAACCCGAGGTAACCAGGGAATCATCTCCAAAGGATAATTTATTATTGCTCTCGGTGATAGTCCCTGTCGTCCCATCGATTATTATTGAACTACCGCTCTGAATAGGACCGGCAGCCAGGATATTACCGTTAACCTCCAGCTTGGCATCGGGCGAATTGGTCCCTATACCTACGCTGTCATTTTCGCTGAAGGTATAAACGTAACTGTGAGAAGTCCGATTGATGTTCCAGTCTTCATCACCGGAATCATCGGTTCCATCGACAAAATCTGAAGGCACACCGGTAAGGTTGTTCCAATGAACCAGATTTGAACCGCTATTTGGAGCATCACCATCACTGGCATCCAACAACTGGCCGTTTATTCTCACATCATCACCGCCGACTGTCAGATCATCACCGATATTAAGGTCGCCCCCAAGTGTGACATTCCCCCATTCAGTAACTTCAAAAACCTCGGTAGGCGGTGCGGAAATGGAATCCCGGTAAATCCGGAAAGTAGATGATTCCGCCCCTGGAGTTCCATCATCGGAGTCAATATACAGGTTCATATTGGTTTCAGAATATATGTTCAAAGCAGCATCCGTCGGTCCATAAATATTCCTGGCTGATGACCCGGTAAGGGATAAATTCCCGTCAATATAGGTGTTACTTTCAGCATATACCGATCCTCCCTGAGTAACCTCGAAAACGATATTGTTCGAATTATTCCTAACTCCAAAGGTTGCCGATCCCGTTCCGTTTTCATCAATATCCATTCTAATTCCAGCTTGAGAATACAAATACAAGTTGGCATCTCCGGTGGTATTACCATATATACCATTGCTTGTAGCACGCAAAGTCCCTGCCCTTCCCTCACCGGAAATCCAGTAATTAGCATCGTCCTGAACCGCGGAAAGCTGGTTATGAATATAATTGTCATCGCCGCCCGGAAGGTCTGCAACAGAAAGCGGATCTAACTCTGTACCATCACCACTCAGGGTAGCATCATGCCGGACTACCTGGGCGCCCCAATCATCGCCATCATCGGAACCGTCGGCGAACCCGGCGGGAATATAGCGTATAGAGTCCCAGTGTGCTAAGAAAGTATCGATGTCGTCTATGCCATCTCCGATATCCGGGGGTAAATTCCTGATAGAATCCCAGTAGGCGACGAAGGTATCAACGGCATCGCCGTCAAGGATGTCCGCAGGGATATTCCGGATATCCTCCCAGTATGCGATATTGGTATCGATGTCATCGCCATCGGCAAGGTCGGCAGGAATATCGCGTAGGTCGCCCCAGTGGGCGATGTTTGTGTCTATGTCATCGCCGTCGGCAAGGTCGGCAGGAATATCGCGCAGGTCGCCCCAGTGGGCGATGAAGGTATCGACATCGTCACCATCGGCGAGGTCAGCGGGAATATCGCGTAGGTCGCCCCAGTGCGCGATGAAGGTATCGACATCGTCACCATCGGCGAGGTCAGCGGGGATATCGCGCAGGTCTCCCCAGTGGGCGATGTTTGTGTCTATGTCATCACCATCGGCGAGGTCAGCGGGAATATCACGCAGGTCGCCCCAATGGGCAATGTTTGTATCGATGTCGTCGCCGTCGGCAATGCCGGCAGGAATATTATGTATATCCGGCCATAAAACTGCTCCGGCGGAATCAGAAAAACTTACATCCGGATTTGGATAAGTGCCATATAAATCGCCCCCGGCGGTTTGTAATTCATTAATGTATCTGCCATCGAGGGTATCAGTATTAACGGCAACATTATCAGTATTGACCAAAATACCATAACCTTCCCCGACGTTTAAATGCGCGTCACCGGAAAGGGCTCCGCCTGTCAAACCGGCATCCGCATAGACCGCCGATATATCCCCTGTAGATCCACCGGTAATAGCTGCATCGAGGTCGTCCAGAATATCTTGGAGTATTGTTGCATCCGAATTATCAAACTCATCGAAAACTCCTATTAATGACGCTCCGGAACCAAGAGTACTTCCGGATGCTCCCAGTGTATCATGGGTATAGTAGCGGTTATCGTGCCGGTGAAGGTCGGTATTCGCCCCGCCGGTCAAGCCCCCATGCTCGGCATTGGTAAGATGATAGCGTTCGAGCGCGGAGCCGCCCTGAATACCGCTAAGGCCGTTATGATCATAATCACCCGCTGACCCGGTATTATCGACGCCGTCGGCAAACCCG
>JAFGGQ010000028.1 GCA_016930435.1 bacterium | reverse complement strand
CAACTGCATTTTACGGGATCATACTCCAGGTCAGCGAAAACCTTCAGGCTCAGGATATGCCGTGCCTTGATATTAAGGGCGCCGTATTGGTCTTGAACCGTCCCCTGGACCAAAAAAACGTCCCGGAAAATGGTGCATTCGGCGTAGCGCTGATAATAATTACCGCTTAACACTGCTTCAAAGGTGCCCTTCTCGTCCTGGAAGGTCAGGAATTTCATACTTTCGCCCGATCGTGTGCGGATGGTTCGGCTGGCTATAAGGTATCCCAGCAGGCTAACATGCTTATTAATATTAGCATATAATTCAATACTTGTCAATATATTAGATTTTTTTCCGGGCCCTTTGACCAGTTCGAATGGGTGGCCACGCGGAAAAAGCTCCAGGGTGGCATATTCCATGAGTATCTTTTGTTTTTGGGAGAGCTTATAGGCGCATCTGATTTCGGCAGTGGGTGGCAGTTGAAGGTTTTGAAGGGCGAGGGAGTTGTCATGCCACCATTTACTGAAATCCTGATGTATCAGCTCCAGCTTCCAGAGTAAGGAGCTTCGTTCTTCGTTCATAAAGTCGAAGGCTCCGGCCCGGATCAGGCTTTCGGTTTCGGACTGGGTAATTTTTACCCGGTGCAGGAAATCGGCCAGTGAAGAGAAGGGGCGACCTTTTCGTTCTTTAAAGATTTGGTTCATGACCCTCTGGGAGAGCCCTTTGACCCTTCCCAGACCTATCCGGATTTTGCCTTTACTTGTCCTGAAATCCTGTTCGCTCAGGTTGATATCGGGGAGCATGATTTCCAATCCCAGCCGCCGGGCTTCCTGGAGATAGACCTCGGTGGAATAGAATCCGGCATGATTTGAGAGTACGGCGGCCATATATTCTACCGGGAAGTGGGTTTTCAGATATGCTGCCTGGTAGGCTATAACGGCGTAAGTAGCGGCGTGTGATTTGCAGAATGAATAGCTCATGAAGTGGTTGATCCGCTCCCATACTGTTTCGATGGTCTGGAGTGGTATTCCCTTTTTCCTGGCGCCCTTGAAAAATTTGGCTTTTAAGCGCTCAATCTTTTCGTGATGGCGGCGTTTGGTCATTGCCCTGCGCAGGAAGTCGCCTTCTTCAAGCGAGAAGTCGGCCAGCGCAGCGGTGACCCGTATGGTATCCTCCTGATAGAGCATGATGCCGTAGGTTTCGCCCAGTATTTTTTTGAGGATGGGGTGTAGGTATTCTACCTTTTTTAGTCCCCGTCGGAACTCCACGTATTCCCTTTTCATCCCGGCTTCGGCTGGCCCCGGGCGGATAAGGGAGAGTGCGATGGTCAGGTCGTTGACGGTACAGGCGCCCATCATTTGCAGGAGCTGGCGCATCCCTGGCGATTCGATCTGGAAACAGCCCAGTGTTTGCCCCCGGGTCAGGGTCTCCTCGGTTGCAGGATCTTTCTCTACCCGGTCCAGGTCTATATCATGGCCATAATTATCCTTTACCGCCTCCACCGTTTCCCGGAGTATGGTGAGGGCGCGCTGGCCCAGCAGGTCGATCTTGACCAGCCCGATCTTCTCGATGCTGAACATGTCGAACTGCGTAATGGCGATACCCTTGGCCGCCCTCTGCAGGGGCACAAAATGGGTGATCGGCTCCGGGGAAATTACTATGCCGCCGCAATGTATGCCCAGATGACGCGGGATTTTGGCCAAACGGTCAGCCATGAAGATAATAGTGGAAAAAGGCTCCTCCTGAAATGGAATGACCTGGCATTCCCGGGTAGTGGATACGGTTTCATAGAGCGTCCCATGGTTAAAATAGGGGATCCTTTTCGAGAAGAAATTGACCTTCCCCTGGGCAATTCCATATACCTTGGCGACCTCCCGGAAGCAGGAACGATGGCGCATGGTAGTGAAGGTGGAAATCATAGCCACGCGGTCATGCCCATATTTGTCATAGACATATTTAAGGATCTGGTCGCGCCCTTTCCAGCAGAGATCGATATCGATGTCCGGAGGGTCGGTCCGGCTCAGGTTAAGAAAACGTTCGAAGAGCAGATTTTGCGCCAGCGGGTCCACATTGGAGATGCCCAGCGCATAGGTTACAATGCTGTTGGCGGCGGAGCCCCGGGCTACTACCGGGATCCCCTGCGATTTGGCAAATTTAACGATGTCCCAGACCACCAGAAAGTAATCCGAAAAGCCTAATTTCCGGATGATATCCAGTTCGAAACGGGCTCTCTCTTCAATTTCAGGGGTCACTGCAGAATACTTTCGTTCCAGTCCCCGAAAGGCTAATTGTGCCAATTTCAACGGCGCGGTTTCTTCGGGTTTCAGGGAGAAGCGAGGGAATTTCAACCTTGAAAGCTGAAGGTCCAGATTGCATTGCCCGGCTATTCTGGCCGTGTTGAGCAGGGCTTCCGGTATTTCCTCGAAGATGCGGCCCATTTCCGCTTTGGATTTAAGGTAGAAGTCCGGTGGGGCAAAGCGCTCCGGGCGGCCATCGTGTATAGTGGTCCCTTCCCTGATAGAGGTTAGGACCCTGTGGCAGATATGGTCTTCGGTTCTGGCGAAATGGACGTTATTGGTAGCCACCGGCGGGACCCCGCTACTATTTGACAAAAGTATTATTTTATGATATAATCTGCTCGCTTCCAGGGTAGGGTGATACTGCAATTCCAGGTAAAAGTATTCACCGAAGGCTTCACGGTAGCGTTGTGCTGTAATTCGCGCCAGTTGCGATTCACCCTGACTCAGGAGGGCGGGGATTTCGCCTCGTGAGCAGCCGGAGAGGATGAAAAGGCCCTCTTTCAGCTCAGCCAGTTCCTCGAATTTCAGGTCGAAATTTTCGGGTGAGCCACCCTTAAGCTGTCCCAGTGTGATCAAGGCGCAGAGGTTTCGGTATCCCTGCATGTTCCGGCATAATACGGTGGTGTGGAATTGTTTATTGAGTGTCAGTTCGGCGCCGATGATGGGCTTGATTCCGGCCTGTTGGCAGAGATCATAAAAGGGTATTGCCCCGTGCAGATTATTGTGGTCGGTGAGAGCCAGGGATTTAAAGCCAAGCATTACTGCACGGTCAACCAATTCATCAGGGGAAGATGATCCGTCCAGCAGGGAATAGTAGGAATGAAGGTGCAGGTGGACGAATTCGGCTTCGTTGATCCTTCGAGTCGGCTTAACGGGCATTTTGAGGTGGGCAGTTGAGCTTCAGCAGCAGCTGCTTGAGTTTCAGCAAAGCGGGTTGGTCATGGTTTTCCGGGGAGCCTTCCCGGTGGGTGATACGGGGTTTGCGTAAAGGCCGCTCAAATTCAAAGGACATTTGAAAATCTTTCATCTTAAACCTCATCTTTTAGAATGTTTAATTTTTCTTCCACCCTTTCCGCCAGCAGGCGGATATTTGATCTTTCTTCCATCTTCTCATCCTTCCACTCTTATTCTCATTTTGCAGCCGCCCTCTTTTTTTCATCGGGAGAGGCATGGGGTTTTGAGAACATATCCCTCTTTGTCGCTGGTGTAATATTTATTAAGGTATAACAGGTCGGCAGTGGCGATGGACTTTTTGCCGAATCTTTTCCTTATTTCATCGAGCGCCTGGGTGAGTGGGTCTGTTTGCAGTTCATTCTGTTCGAAGAGCTCCAGTTGCCAGCTATCCTGGACCAGGTTGGATGCTTTGACGCTCACCAGCCGGATGGCTACCCTTCTGGTATAGAGCCTATCAAAGAGTTCCATGGCTATGGTGGCAATGCGTTGGTCGCTATTGAGGGGGATGGTAGCCAGGCATTTTTGTTCTTCCAGGAGGTCTCCGTAGCGTATTTTCAGGCTCAGGTTTTGTGTTCGGAGCTTATGTTCGCGCAATTTAAAGGCCAGCCGGTGGGCCAGGTATTTGACCACTCCCCTGACGAATTGCCGGTCGGCGGTATCGGTAGCGAAGGTGGTTTCACGGGACAGCGATTTGGGGGTCAACCGGTTTTCCACGGCGCGTTTGTCGATGCCGTTGGCTCTCTGGAGAATGTACGTTCCCATAACTCCGAAGGTATGGGACAGGATTTGTTCCGGGATCCGGGCCAGTTCCCCGATGTATTGGATGCCGAAGGAGCGGAGTTTTTTTTCCGTGTTATAGCCTACCCCTATCAATTTTCGTATAGGCAGGGGCGCCAGGAAGTTTTTTTCCCGGCCGGGGAGGACATAGTACAGACCATAGGGCTTGGCAATACCGGTAGCGATCTTGGCGACCAGTTTATTGGTGGCTAATCCGACAGAAGCGGAGAGGCAGAGCTGTGATTTGATCTTGGACTGCATGTCACTGGCGGCTTTGAGCAGAATACCGTGTAACCGCTCGGTGCCGGTGAGGTCCACGTAGGCTTCATCGATAGATGCATTTTCAACTACCGGTGAATAATTACCCAGAAGTTTGTGGAATTCCTGTGAGAAATAGCTATATAGTTTAAAGTTCCCTCCTGTGAAGATCGCTTCTGGGCATATACGGTAAGCCTGGGAGAGGGGCATTCCGGTGCGGATTCCCAGCCGGCGGGCCTCATAGGAGGAGGAGCAGACTACCCCACGAACCTCCGGGGTACCTCCTACAATCAATGCTTTTCCACGGTATTCAGGATGCACCGCCTGCTCAGCAGCCGCGAAAAAGGCATCCAGATCAACATGTAAAATGTGGGTTGCGGTCATTTTAAGGCTCCTAAAAAGTGCAGATAAAAAGTTCTAATATTGAACAAGGAACGCTGAATGTAGAATGATGTAGTTCAATAATCCTCCGTAGTATATACTATTGGTTTTTCTATTTAGTTTCTGGTCTTTTATTTTTATTTCATTATTCAATATTCCTTGTTCGATATTCGATATTCTGGTTTTCCTAAAACAGTCTGAGCACCCCGGTGACCTTCCCGACTACCGTAATTTCGTCGGTGTTGCGGATGATGATCGGTTTGTAGAAGGGGTTTTCGGAGACCAATTCGATATGGTCATTTTTTTTATAGAGGCGTTTGACCAGGGCTTCATCGCCAAGCCTGACCACGGCGATCTCGCCATTCTGGACTATGGGCTGCTGTTGGACGATGACCAGATCGCCTTCGTGGATTCCCGCCCCCGTCATACTGTCACCGACGACCCTGAGCATAAAGGAAGATTCGGAAACGAAAGAATTGTCCAGGGAAATATAACCCTCGATATTTTCGGTTGCCAGCAGGGGACGCCCGGCTGGGACACTGCCCACCACCGGAAGGGGAACCACATTACCCAATACCGTACCCAAAATCTCCAATCCCCGGGATAAACCCTCCCTGCGCCGAAGATAGCCCTTCCTCTCCAGTACAATAATATGCTTGCGAGCCGCATTGTAATATATGCCGAAATGCTCCGCCACCTCCCGAATGGCGGGTACAAAACCGCGTTCCTTGAAATATTTGCCAATATAGCTTAATATCTCATGCTGTCTGGGGGTTAAATCTTCCGGCATTAAGTCTCCTTATTAATTACCAGTTATCAATTTAATGATCCGAACTGCAAGGTTCAGGGATCTTTTCGCTAAATTTTCTCTGTCCTTCATCGCTAAATTTCTCCGTTTTTTATTATGGTGTTCATTTGAACACCTAATGCAAAAATACAAACCCGCAAGGAAATGTCAAGTTATTTTTTTCCCCTCGTCCCTACGGGACGAATGTCGTTTTGGGATTCATTGCTTTTTTTTGATGTAAAAAGTAATTGCATCAAAATTGCAGGTGAAATATATTTAATAAGCATTATAGTCCGTTGTGATGCAGGCTTTTATTCAGATGATAGCCTTAATCTTTTAGAGCATCATGAAATGGAAAGGTGGAATTAGCAACAATACAGCCTATTACCAAAGATGTTAATTCTTTATAATTCCAAAATCT
>JAFGGQ010000027.1 GCA_016930435.1 bacterium | reverse complement strand
CTGTTGATAGGGTTATTGGTTTCTTCGGAAATTATGAAATAACCCTGAAATCGGGTGGCGAGGAAGGAGCAGAAAGAAACTTGGTTGCTGGAGCGGTGGTTATCGCCACCGGTTTTGACTTTTACGATCCTACGAGAATGGAAAAATGGGGTTATACCAGTGTTGATAATGTAGTCACTTCCGAGGAAGTAGTCGAGATGATGGGCAGCGATGGTAAATTAACCCTGAAGGATGGAAAGACCCCAAAATCAGTAGCCCTTGTTCATTGCGTTGGCCGCGAGGAAATGGGCTATTGTTCAAAGGTCTGCTGTACCAATCTCATGGAGATCGCTCAGTATTTAAAGGCGAAAGTATCCGGCATCGAGATTCACGAATTGCACCGGGATATCTGTGTTCCCCATGAGAAGGATCAGAAGTATTATCAGCAAACCGTGGAGCAGGGAGTCAATTTTATCCGTCTTCAGGAAGTTAGCAAAATAACCTCCTCCGGTAGCCAGGTTAACATTGCTTACAAATCGATCTCGGGTAAAGAAGAAAAGTTGAGCGTGGATATGGTCATTTTAGCTCCGGGAATAAAACCGGCAATTTCCACCCCGGTTGTAGCGGAGATTATCAATGTTCCACTCCACAGCACAGGTTTTTTCAAAGAGGCTCATGAGAAGTTGAATCCAATTGCCACTCCCATGGATGGGATTTTTGCGGTAGGTTGCGCTCAGGGTCCCAAGAACATTGTGGAATCGGTTATGCAGGCTCAGGCGGCTACGGGCAAAATATTTGCCAGTCTGGTTCCGGGACGCAAATTAGAGCCGGAAGTCAAGGTTTCCGAAGTAATCGAAGCTTTCTGTACGGGTTGCCAAACCTGCCTGACTGTATGCTGTTACGGTGCTATAAGTTATGATGAAAATAAGGGTATATCGGTAGTCAATGAGGCGATCTGCCGTGGCTGCGGGAACTGCGCCGGAAGCTGTCCTTCGAACGCCATTCGGGCAAAGCACTTTACTACTTCGGAACTCTACAAGGAAGTTATTGAAGCATTGAGATAGAAATAATTCTTGTGATAAGGAGAATTTAATGGTTAGTGGAAACAAAAGTTCGGACTCCATAGACTTAAAGGGAGCCCCTCTAAGTTTGGCTGAAGGAGCCCGGGGAGCGTTACTCTCGTTTCTCCGGGAGACCCTCGATAATGGGCTCCTGGATGCCTTGCTGATCCCCATGAAGGTTCCCGCGGGTGACTCCTATGCCTGGGTCCTGGTCAAAGATAAATCTCTGCTGGAGGATGCTAATCCCTTCGCCCCTATCATGCCTGTTCAGGGGGCAAGGGCGCTCTCCAGTATCACTAAACATGGTGCACCAGACCTCAGGATCGGTGCCGTATTGAGACCTTGCGAACAGAGAGCAGCTATAGAGTTATGCAAATTAAAGCAACTGGATATGGAAAAAGTCGTTTTTATCACCCTTGATTGTCCCGGGGTTATCCCCCTTAAGGATTGGTTTTCAGATCCGGAAAAAGGGGAAACCCAATTCCAGCAATTACTGGAAAAGGGTGATTTTCTCAGCCCTCAAATGCGGCCTGTTTGTCAGATCTGTGATAAGATGAGTGCGCCGATAGATGTGGATAACGCCACTTTCCCGGATATACATTTTGCCCTGCTGGGAGTACCTGAGAATAAAGGGCTGTTGATCCCGTTCAGTGATATTGGTAATGAACTACTGGAGAAAACCGGCCAGGCACTCAGTTCCGATACTCAAACATGGCAATCAAAGGTCAAAGAAATTAACGCCCAAAAGTGTGGGAAACGCAAAACTGCCCATGAAAAGCTGGATAAGGAAATCAGCGGACCGGAGAAGTTCCCTAAAGCATTTGCCTTTTGTATAAACTGTCATAATTGCATGAGAGTATGCCCGGTATGCTACTGTCAGAAATGCTATTTCGACTCTGAAATGCTCAAGCATTCCGCAGATACTTACCTGGAACGCTCCATGAAGAAGGGTAGTCTTTGGTTCAAACCGGATTCACTGCTTTTCCAGATTGGCAGACTCTCTCACATGTCTCTTTCCTGCGTATCCTGCGGCACCTGCCAGGACGCCTGCCCCATGGATATCATAGTAGGACAGGTTTTTGCCTTCAGTTCGGATCAGACCCAACAGGCATTCGAATATGCAGCGGGTAGAAATCTTGATGAAACTCTTCCCATGCGAATTTACCAGGAGGATAAAGAACTCCCGGAAGTGTGCTCTATGTGTAAAGATGTACTTGAATCAGGAGAAGATCAATGAGTAAAATTCTGAAAACGAATAAAGGTGCGGAAAAATGCCTTCAGGATTTCCTTAAACACCTTCTGGAAAGCGGCAAGGCAAAAGCGGTAATGGCCCTCAGCAAAACCGTGGCAACTGACCAAGATTATACCCTCAATTATTCCCTGATTTCCAGTACGGAAGAATTGGACAACGCTTTGCCATTCTTCCCCCTGATGCCCGCAAACGCCGGTAAACTGGTCTCTTATCTTACCCTGAAAGGCCCAATTAGTGCGCCCATAGCAGTGGTTCTGAAACCTTGCGAATTAAGGGCTTTTGTAGAACTGGTTAAAAGGGAGCAAGGACATTTAGATAACCTCCTGATCATATCACATAGTTGCGGCGGAGTGCTTACCTTCGACTCCTATTTGAATGGCAACCTGGACCAGGATATTAAGGCATACTGGGGTGCGGTCAGAAAAAACCAGATTCCGGATAAAGTCCGGCCTACCTGCAAGGCTTGCATTCATTTTGAACCTTATACAGCCGATATTAGCTTTGATCTTATTGGTCAAGACCTGGATCAGACTTGCCAGATAACCGTAATGACCGATAAAGGAGAAAGCATTCTGGATGGCTTTGACGTAAAATGGACCGAAACAAAGGCTGACCCCAAGACTGCTCAGGACCTTAAAGCCTTGCGCCAAAAGGCTAAAGACGGTCTTTTTGAATCAATCAATGCGGATATCTATGGGATAGACAATTTGATCGATGTTTTCGGGCGTTGTATTGGCTGTCATGGATGCAGCAATACTTGCCCGATATGCTATTGCATCCTTTGTGATTTTGAATCCAAGGATCATGAGTTCGAACCGAACATTTTTGAAGCGGAGATCATCAAGAGGGGCGGCTTAAGGGTTCCCCCGAACACATTGCTCTTTCATATAGGTCGGTTATCTCACATGGGCATCTCTTGTGTTTCCTGTGGATTATGTTCCGATGTCTGTCCGGTTGAGATCCCGGTTTCCACCATATTCAGCAAGGTCGGTGAAGCCATCCAGGATTTATTTAAATATATTCCCGGCAAGGATCTGGAAGAGAAGATACCATTGACCAAATTTGAGAAGCAGGAATTTGAGGAGATCGAGGATAAATAAGCAAAATATTGGCTAACATAGAGGAGAAAAGATGAGCGATACTTTTGAGCCCAGGATAGTTGGATTCTTTTGCAAATGGTGCACTTATGCGGGTGCGGACCTTGCAGGAACCAGCCGGCTGCAATATCCTCCGAACGTTTTGCCGATCCGGGTAATGTGTTCCAGCAGGGTGGATCCGGTCTTTTTGATCACTGCTTATCTTCGTGGCGCTGATGCTGTGTTGATCGGGGGCTGCCATCCCGGTGACTGCCATTATATCGAAGGTAACTATTATACAAGAAGAAGAATGGCTATGATGAAAACCATCTTCGAATCACTGGGTTTGGAACCCGAACGGCTGCGGTTATCATGGATATCCGCTTCGGAAGGACCCCGTTTCGCCAGTGTAATAACTGAATATACTGAAAATACCAGAAAAAAGGGACCAAATCCTGTAAAAAGCAAAGTTTTTATTTGATGGAAACCCGGAGTAAAGGCCAGATCGAGGCGGAAATAGCTGAATCGATAACCAAATTTGAAAAGAGCCGTGTTGGAAAGGGCCCTGAAGAGGTTAAATGCTATATAATTAAGGATCTGGTCATTATCAGAATGAAAGGAGTACTTACTTTAACTGAACAGAACCTGGCAATAGACCCGGAGGGAGTAACTCTTGTCAAGCAATGCCGGGCTTGTCTCTTCGCACGATCAAAGACATCATTGCACCGGATTATAAAACAAGCCCTAAATGCTGAAGTAGAGAATATTTTTACCGACCTTAACACAAGTAACAGGGAAATGTTCATCATATTTTGCCTCGATCAAAACGTGGAGGATCTTTTATTTAAAACAAGCATGGTAATATAATTTAATTAGGTTAAGCAATTTGTTTTGGTTGACTGAATAAAAAGCAATATGCTGGTTATTAAGTAGGCCAATAGACTATTTAGAAGGTTAGATAGCTTATTGGCCTGTTTTTTTAAGAAAGCTTGTAAAACAATAAACTAAAACCCAAAGGAGGTAAGGAAATGGACGTAAAAGTAGATCAAACCTTAGATTGCAGAGGACTATCCTGTCCCATGCCGATTTTGAAGATGGCCAAGGCAATCAAGGATATGAGCAGTGGGGAGGTGCTGGAGATATTAGGTACTGACCCTGGTTCCAAGACGGATATTCCTGGCTGGTGTGAAAAGACCGGGAATGAATTCTTAGGCTTAGAAGATCTCGGAGATCATAGCAAATTTTACATTAAAAAGGCGTAAACTAATATTTCCTAACGTAGGCCCTTCAACTGCATTATCCTTATATTTAGGAGGAAATTTATGTCTGAGAAAAAGAATAGAGCCTGGCGCCAGTTATGGAATACCTTTTTTGGCAAAAGCTGGCCAATGTGGGTAGGAGGCCTTATCCTGGCTACACTGAACATCTGCCTCTTTCTGGTTAAATCCCCCTGGGGCGGCAGTGGAACGTATATTAACTGGGGTGAGAACCTATATCAGGCGATAGGCATATTCGGGTTGAAAAATATTGCCCCGGTACACCATAATTTGTATGGATTGCTGGGTACGATGACCCTGCTGGGAGCATTGCTGGGAGCCCTGCTCTCCAGAGAATTTGCCCTGCGCATCCCTCCCGCGGGGGAGATGTTAAAGGGTTTCATCGGCGGGATATTCATGGCATTGGGTTGCACCCTGGGAATTGGTTGCACAGTTGGTGGTTTTCTCAGTGGTATCCCCGCTTTGAACGCCGGGGCTATTTTCATAGGCTTGGGATTCATTATAGGAGCCTGGTTAGCCCTGAGATACCTGCTGTGGGAAATGGAAAAACTGCCCAAAATGAGTTCCGGAAAAAGCCTGACCATCCTTGCCGCAAAAGGTAAGGGAGGTATATGGCAACCAATGCTGGGCGTAATCATATTTGCTTTCCTGCTTATCGGCGCATCAAGACTGTTCAAAAATGATAACGTGCTGACCTGGTTCGCTATTATTGGTCTGTTTCTTGGACTGGTATGTCAACGCTCCCGTTTCTGCGTTACGCGTTCATTCCGGGAACCCTTTATGACCGGTGAATCAGAAGCCCCGGTTGCAATTATGCTCACATTGCTGGTTACCCTGTTCGGCTTCACTGTAATCAAATATATGGGAGTTGGAGCTTCTACCCCCGGCGCTGCCAGAGTGTTAGCCCTTACCTGGGTATATCCTCACTTCTGGCTAAAAGCCCTGATCGGAGGCATTATTTTCGGTATTGGGATGGTAATCGCCGGAGGCTGTGCGGTAGGAACACTGTGGCGAATAGGAGAAGGACAGATCAAACTCTGGTTCGCAGGATTGGGATTCATACTTATGGCCCCTATCTCTAAAAAGTTCATCGTTCCCGGGTTCTCACATCTATTGCCGGAATGGGCTCAAAAAACTGTATTCCTGCCCGATGTGTTCAAATACTGGGGTACGGTTTTACTTCTGCTGGTAATTATTTTACTCTGGTATCTCTTTGTCAAGTGGAACGAGAGAACAGGGAAATTCTCTGCAATATAAAGGAGGCTAACCGATGAAAAAATCTTTTTTATTCTTACTCCTGGCCACTTTAATGGCATACCTTATAGGTTGCGGAGGGGCAGGTATTGACGGTAATGCCCCTAAAACCTATGGAAGCGCCAAGGAAATGGTAGCGGAAGCAAATATGGGCCTCCCCGAGATCACAGGCCATGAACTTCACGCTAAAGTTGACGCAGAAGAGATCTTCGTCCTTATAGATGTTCGAGAACCAGACGAATTTGATGAAGGAAATATTCCTTGGTCACTCAATATCCCCAGGGGCAATCTGGAATTCAAAATCGGCGATGAATCATTCTGGGATGATTGGGGCCTGTTCATGCCCGAAAAAAACGAGGAAATCGTTGTTTACAGCCACCGCGGCAAAAGGGGAGCGCTTGCTGCTGAAACCCTTATTAAACTGGGCTATACCAATGTAAAAAACCTTAAAGGAGGTTACCGGTTGTGGGAAGACCCGGACGCCGAAGTTGAAGAAGAAGCACCGGTATCTTCAGGCGGATGCGGAGGATAAAACTTAACATAAAGCGATATTGACCTGTAATATATAACCTAAAAGGAGGATAACTATCTAAGGAACTATATTTTCTAAAAATCTTTAACCATAACGTTAACAGGAGTGAAAATGTTTAAAAAAAGATGGATGACCATACTTGTTACCTTGATAGTGGGTTTATCTTTTTGCTTGTTCATGAGCTGTAAAGAGGAAGCTGAAGAACCCGATGAACCTACATTAACCGACAAAGTGGTCGTATATTGCTATACCGGGCATAGTGGTGCTGCGGCAACTATGTGCCTGAAAGCCATGGGCTATGACGCTTCCAATTTAAGATTCGGGATCATGTCCTGGACCAAAGACGAGGATGTCAGGGCTACAAGCCCCTATACAGAAACAGAATGCATAGGCGCTGCAACAGAAACTACAATTGAAGACTATCCTGCTGATAATGATCTACCCGATTTCGATAGTGAATTACTGGGTATTCTGGATGATGCTCTGAATTCTATTGACCCGGTTACATATTCTGCGATTACCCTGTATGACGAAATCAATGGGGAGGAAAGGTCCCAGATATTGAGCGTACGGAGCGCGACGCATTATGCTATAGGTCATATCCCGGGGGCTGAGAACATTCCATGGAAAGAAGTGTATGATGCGGATAAACTTACCGTTCTCAAGACCCTTGAGGGCGGCATAAATGAAGTTGCCCGTCAGGCAGCGGAAGATTATTTAACCCAGGCATCAGTACCATTGACCATAACTGCCGCCGATCTGGATTCCCTTCTTAATGACGGAGATGAGGATAATGATCCCTTTGTGCTCTCCGTAAGATCCGCGACGCATTATGCCATAGGTCATATCCCGGGCGCATATAATATTCCCTGGAGTGATTTAGCTTCAGATACGCTTGAACTGAAAAAACTGCCTACAGACCGAACCATCGTGGTTTATTGCTATACCGGCCATACTGGCGGATATGCTGCTACTGTATTGAACCTGTTAGGCTATACAGCTAAAAACCTGAAATGGGGTATCATGTCCTGGACCAATAATGCTGATGTCAGGGCAAGTAATCCCTTTAATGAGGATGATTGGGGAGACTACGAAGTGAATACCGGTGACACTCCGTAGTCAACTGAATGCTGTAATGTTAATAGAAATGAGCATTTAGACATTATATGAATTATTAATAGAAAATAGAGGTAGAGATAGAAATACTATCTTTACCTCTATAATTTACAAGGAATAGAGATGAAAAAACCAATTCTACTAATAATACTATTGAGCTTTTTGTTAAGCGCAGGTATGGTCTATGCCCAGGGTTGTATGGGAGGCGGTGGAGATGAAGGATTGAATATTGCCGGATTCTTTCAACCCGAAGTGGAGATAAAACAAACTGCAGCGGATACCGCTTATGACTGGTCATTCACCATGAGAAGAGCGCGAATAGCCATGTTTGGCGATCTGATTTATGACGTGAATTATTATCTCTGCCTTGAGCTGAGCCCATTCCTGGGAAACCCTGGCGTATTGGACGGTATTTTTACCTATACACGGTTTGATCCTTATCTGAAAATTTCTGTTGGACAGAATAAGTCTCCATTCAGCCTCGAACAGAATACTGCCTGCTCAGGATTGTTTACCATCAAAAGGTCCATGGTTGTGGAGGAGTTAGCCGGACCACAGAGGGATCTTGGACTATGGCTGATGGGCCATTATAATGACCTGGTGTCCTATAACTTTGCTGTATTAAACGGTAATGGAATGGGTGTCAGGGACGATAACGACGGCAAGAATATCGTCGGCAGAGTAGTATTATCACCCATCGAATATGCTTCTCTGGGCGGCAGCTTTAATATGGGCAACTCCAAACCGACGGGAAAACTGGAAGAGGATAACAAAATAACCAACTTCGGTGGCGAATTACAGCTTAAATACAAGGACTTCCTTCTCCAGGGTGAATATATTATGGGCGACTTCAAAAAACCCGAAACTCAAGGGATGACTGTTATTGATACTACAACCGACTGTTCCGGAACCCACATCGATACATCTTTCGTTCCCGGAACACCGGATACCACAAAGAGCAGCGGTTTATTCGTACAGGCTATGTATATGACCCCATGGAACCTGCAACCGATCATTAAATATGAAATGTTCGATCCGGACAACAACGTGGATAATAATGAATATTCCATTATTACCTTTGGCTTCAATTACTTTATTAACGAGTGGTCACGGATTCAGGTCAACTACCGTTATGTCGCCGATTATCTCGCCACCGATGGAGTTGATCTTCGGAACGATGAGATACTGATCCAATTCCAGGCAAGATTTCAGTAGTACTTTAAATCTATATTAACCAAGGAGGTATAATGAGAAACATGCTCAGAAGAAATGCACCGATCATCATAGGGTTGCTCTTAGTTGCTGTTTCCTTCGCCTATGCCGGTAAAGGAATCATCAGTGCTAAAGATGCAGCAGACCTGATGGATAAAGAGGGAGTTGTCTTCGTCTCCGCAAGGACTCCGGATGACTACTCCAAAGTGCATATTAAAGGCGCTGTAAACGTCAATCATAAGGATTTCTATAAAGCTGGGGATATGATTGGTATTCTGATCGATCCTCTTGAAATCGCTAAAATGTTGGGCGCAAAAGGCATCTCCGAAACCAATACTATAATCGTTTACGATGGCGGAGATAACATCGCCGCAGGTAGAATATATTATATCCTTTCCTACCTGGGAGCCGAGAACGTATGGTATATGGACGGCGGTATGAAAATGTGGCAAGCTGCGCGTAAACCAGTTACAGGGGATCTTCCTGAAATCAATGCTGTTACTTTCAATGCCAAGCCTAACGCTGCCATTTTTGTGGATACAGATTACATGAAAGCCCATTACAAGGATGCCGGCGCAGTCTTAGTCGATGTCCGCAGCAAAGAGGAATACGATGGCGAGAAGGGTGAAATCACACGTAAAGGCCATATCCCCGGCGCAATAAATCTGGAATACAAACTCTGTTTTGATGAGAAAAAGGGAACCTTGAAACCTAAAGAGGAACTCGAAAAGATATTCAAAGGCGCTGGCGTATCTTCTGATAAAGAAGTCATCCTATATTGTGAAACCAGCATCAGAGCCGGAGGCGTATTTATGGTTCTGAAAGATATTCTGGGATACTCCAATGTTAAAGTTTATGACGGCGCAATGTACGAGTGGACCGCTGACAGCGCCAACCCGGTAGAATAATCTATTTCTGATCAGGGGGAGGAATCACCGAATTCCTCCCCCTCGGTGGATCGGTATCAATATTGAAAATAGCCAGAGGCATTAATGCGCGAGAAAATCGAAAGGATACTTGAGCAGTCTATCCAGCCAAAGATTGCTCCAAACGGATGCAGTGTTGAACTCGTTGAAATTGCGGATAATAATTTAGTGTTAGTCCGGGTTTACGGGGCCTGTGAATGTTGTCCTCTTTCCAGGATCACCCTGCTGATGTTCATAGAAAAAGAGCTTAAATTGCAGATACCCGAGATCTCCAAGGTAGAACTGGGCTGATCTTTCGATAACACTTGGTTTTTATTATTTCTACTAATGATTGGGGAAAATATCTTTTATTACAATCATTATAATAACTCAAACCGTATTTTAATTTTATTCACGAAATCTACCTGAAAATCGTTTTGCACCGAATAAAGGAGAAAAATTGGGAAATAAGAAGTGGATATACTATCCCCTTATAAAAATCTGCATTGCTATACTGGTATTAACCGGTGGATGCATTGATTTAGCAGAGGAACACAACAGCGATGCTTTTGAAACACTAACCTCTTATCTGTCTTCAAATAATATGGATCTGGACGATATATTAAGTGGCTGGATAATTGATGCACCCACTGTTCATGGAAGTGAGGATTCCTATTACATTATGGATATCAGAGCCGATACTGCTTTTCAACGAGGACATATTCCCGGGGCGGTAAATACTACTTTAGGCCAGGTTTTAGAGGAAGCTCAGAATAACCTTTATGGCTTGCCGATTCTTGTTGTTTGTTATACTGGTCAATCTGCTGCTCATGCCGTGGTCGCGCTTCGCCTGGGAGGGTATCCTGATGCGATGAGCTTGAAGTTCGGGATGAGTTCCTGGCATGGCGATTTTGATAAATGGAGCACCAATACCGGTAATATAGCATTAGGTCATTCTAACTGGAGTACCGATCCTGTAGAGAACGTACAAACCTTTAATTATCCTGGATTTATCACTACAGCCGAAGACGGAGATGGTATATTGCATGAAAGGATTGCGGTAATGCTGGCGGATGGATTCAAGGGAATTAATGCTATGGATGTATTAGTCTTTCCTGCCAGTTATTTCATTAATAACTATTGGGTGCAAATTGATGTGAATATATACGGCCATATTATTGGTGCATACCGCATCAAGGAGAACCTGACCATCGCTGCCGACGGATTCGGGAATCTTGACCCCGATGAAACGATAGTCACTTATTGCTGGACCGGACAAACCTCCTCCTTTGTAACTGCCTACCTCACCGTATTAGGTTTCGATGCTAAAAGCATTAAATATGGAGTAAATGCGATGATCTACAATGATTTGACCAGCAATAAATGGACTGGATCCTACAACTACGCTTACGAGAGCGGCGGCGCTCTATAGGGTTCTTTTGAGTTTATAACCGATCCTGAATGCGGTTAGAAGGGTGGAGTTTTTTCCCCTGATCCCTGCCAGTGTTTTCAACCGCCTCGTTTTTTCAAGCTTCCAGGCTGAACATTATCCCGTTTAATTCAGTTGAAATTAACTATAATGCCTGAAATAT
>JAFGGQ010000179.1 GCA_016930435.1 bacterium | reverse complement strand
TGTTTTGAAGTTAAAATTGATGATATCGAAAAAGAAGAATTAAGGAAGGTTCTGCGAGAACTCTCCATTCAGGAAGCTATCATAGAATTATTGGCTAAAGAAATCGGGAAAGCCACCGTTGAGAAAAAACATGTAAAAGTGAAAGGTCAGAGCCTGAAATTGTCTGAAACACCTAAGTTTACCTGGAGGCGTGGCCATATCAGACTGAAGAAAACTGTTTTTAATTTCGTTGCAACCTACAACCCGTTTGAGGCTGAATTTGCAGAATTTCTTGATAATGCAACAGACATAGAAGCTTTCTCAGCATTAGCAGACATATTCAGAATTGACTATCTTTCAAATTCTGGAGCAATTCGCTATTATTTTCCTGATTTTGTTGCAGTTCAATTAGTCGGAAAGAAAAAGGTGTTCTGGATTTTAGAAACCAAAGGACGTGAATATCCCGATCTTGACAACAAGAACAAAGCGATAGAGCGCTGGTGCAAAGCGGTATCAGAACAGACAGGTTTTGAATGGAAATATTTGTTAGTTAAACAAGCAATCTTCAATGTGGATAAAAAGGCAACGAAGACTTTGAAGCATTTAGTAGATAAGATTAAAAGCCAAACAAAAATACTATGAACAAACCCATTTGCACAAAAACGCCCTTCTCCTATTGTTCGGGGATAACCTGAAATTTGGGCTTGTGCAATTATCTATACACTCGGCGCAGTAAACCTTCTTATCGATAAATCGTAAACTCCCCACATGCGAGCGTATGAATTATGTGCTGTGTTTGACATCAGTCAAAGCAGTGGCGTAAATAAAGCTAAATCTATTCGCGCCATGCTAAAAATGTATTAATTTGACCCAAACTGGTTTTTTCGTAACCGGGTCAGGATGGATCAGGCGGGTGGGTTTCATTTTTGCTTTTCTTATGCCGGTACATATATTCGTCTGCATGGGCCAGCAGTTCATCGATCGAGCAAGGCACATCAGGATCATAATATGCGATTCCCACGCTGAGTGAAAGCGTGTATGGTTTCCCTGGCTGGGCATTTCTTGTTTGGAGATTTTGCATTAATCTTGTTACCATTATTTCTCCGTGATCAAATTGGGCTCCGATTGCCAGAACGGCAAATTCATCGCCCCCTATACGCCCGACCACATCGGATTCCCGGAAGGTGTTGATCAAGGCCTCCGCAACCTCTGTAAGGGCTTGATTGCCTTTGTTATGCCCAAGGCTGTCATTGACACGTTTAAGGTCGTCGAAATCGGCGAACAGTAACATAAATCCCTTTTTTTTACGGTCCGCGATTTTAATCTGATGCTCGGCCAGGGTCATAAACCCCCGCCGGTTATACAGTCCGGTCAGCTCATCGGTGATCAGCATACTGTGTTGAGCTGAGAGGGTTTCCTGGCGATGTATGGCATACCGGATAGAGCGCACCAGGACGGGCCCATCTACCTGACCTTTTACCAGGTAATCCTGCGCCCCTAACTGAACTGCTTCCACGGCTAACCGCTCATCGCTGATTCCTGTCAATACTACTATTGGGATGTTGCTGGTTTTGGCCAGAGCCTCCAAAAGGGTATTGATGCCCTGACTGTCGGGGAGGGTCAAATCAAGAAGAATAACATCGAAGGGATACTCTGAGATCAGGGCAAGTCCCTTCCATAAACGGTCGGTGCTTTCAAGGGTAGTACGTGTTCGCCGCTCCTTCTCCAGTATTTTCTCTATTAGGCGAACATCTCCCAGATCATCCTCAATCAACAGAATTCTTATGGGCCCTTTTTGCATTTTTATATAACCGTATGTTTAGACCAAAAAGGTGAATCTCATTGCCCCTCCGGGAGCAATCTAAGTTATGATATTATTAATTCATTACCTGCGGCCGCTTGCAGGTCAAAAACCAGTAATTCCCGATCTGTTTGAAAATATCATGAAGTTCGATTACGCGTGGTGGCTTCATAACGTAACCAGCCGCTTGAAGCTTGTAACCCCTCAATATGTCGTGGTCGGAATCGGAAGTGGTAAGAATAACAACGGGAATAGAACGTAGCTTATCGTCCTCCTTTATTATCTTTAGAAATTCCATTCCTCCCATACCGGGCATATTCAGGTCCAACAGGATCAGATCAAATCTTTTAGGATAATTAGGCTGACCGCAACGGCGCAGGAAATCCAATGCTTCCTCGGCGGAGGACCGCGTATAGACCTCATTATCTATCATAAGGCTTTCCAGGGAGAACTTGATCAGCTTCTGGTCTCCCGGATCGTCCTCTACCAGCAATATGGAAACTATACCAGACTCAGGCATTGGCAACTCCTTTTTAGGGGAAAAACCTTTATATTAAAAATTCACTATATTCAATACTCAAAAAAAAGCAATATAAATCTACTTAATATTATTTGAATTTGCATATTTGGGCAAAGTAAACCAGAAGTTTGAACCTTCCTGAAAAGATGATTCCACAGCGATCTGGCCACCATGTCTCTGAACGATCCTTTTGCAAACAGCCAGCCCTATACCGCTTCCCTCGTACTTACTGCGTCCGTAAACCCTTTTAAACATAACGAATATTTGTTCATGGTAGAGCTTATCGATTCCGATTCCATTATCCCGGATGTTAATACGCACCATATTATTTTCGGCTTCCTGGGAGGTTATGGTGATTATTGGCGGAATTCCTTCCCGTCGGAATTTAAGACCGTTAGCGATAATATTCTGGAAAAGCTGCTGCATTTGGCTGGGATCCGCCCTCACCTCCGGGAGGGGTTCGGGAACATTGATCGTTCCCCCGGTCTCATTCAGCTTGGTAGCAAGGTCCACAGCAATGATATCTTCCAATATCTTGTTTAGGTTCACCGCTTCCGGGGGTTTAGCCCGGGAAGTGATCCGGGAATAGGTTAAAAGGTCATTGATCATGCGCTGCATCCGTTCCGCTCCATCGATCACATATCCCAGGTTTTCCTGTTGGTCCTTATTCAATTTGCCCTCCAGAGAGCCCTTCAGGAGTTCTCCGAAAGCAGAGATCTTTCGCAATGGTTCCCGGAGATCATGCGATGCAATATAGGCGAATTGTTCCAGCTCCGAATTGGAACGCTCCAGCTCGGTCATGGTTTTCTTCAGTTCCCGTTCAGATTGTTTTCTCTTGGAAATATCGCTGAATACCACCTGTATAGCGGGTTTTCCCGCATAACTGATTGGAGCTGCAACGACCTCCACTTCGATCTCCTTGCCATCCAACCGGATAAAAACCTCTTCCATAAGCGGAACGCTTTTCCCCTGCTCTAACATGGTAGCGACCCTCTTCTTTACGTCCTTACGGGTATCAGGATGAACAAAATCAAAAATAGATTTCCCAAGTACCTCCCCGGGACTTTTAGCTCCCATCAGTTTAATACTGGCCTTATTGGCGAAAATAATCTTATTTTCGGAATGAAGAGCAATGGAGATAGGAGAAAGGTCCACCAGAAGACGGTATCGCTCTTCGCTCTCCCGAAGAGCTTCCTCAGAGCGTTTGCGTTCGATGGAAATGGCTATCTGGTCGGAAACGAAGTTCATCAGGGATAGGTCCCGTTCGGTATATAGGGATCTGTCATCGTAACTCTGCAGCGCTACAACTCCGATTACCCCGCGCCCGGTTTTCAGGGGCACTCCCAGCCAAAGCCTTGAAGGAGTACCGACCAATTCCACTTCACCCTGTTCCTCCAGTTCCATGCTTATTTTTTCATCGGCCAGCAGGGGTTTCCCGGTTCTCCTCACATAGTCGGTAAAACTTTTCTTTAACCGTATCTGGTCCATGCTATGGCCCCGCTCATACCGGTCCACATCATAAGGAAATGAGTAAGTATCGGTATCCTGATCATAAAGAGCCACGAAAAAATTCTGAGTATTCAGCAATCTTCCCAACTGGACCTGGATAGTATGAAGCAGGTCTTCAAGGCTTTCGGAAATATTGGAAGCCTGGGCGATTTCAAAAAGCACTTCCTGTATCTCCCTGGCCCGGCGGCGATTGGAAATATCATGTATAAAAACCAGGTCCGCAGCACTTCCCTCGTAATTAATGACCCCGGCATTCAACTCGACATCTATGGGATCGCCATTCTTTTGCAGTAAAAGGGTATCATATAGATGGGGGATCTCTTCACCGGCCATCCTTTGGGCATACATCATTGCAACCTTTTCCCGTTCTTCCGGATAAAGGAATTCTGTAAAAGGTTTTTCCATTAATTCCTTGACTGAAAAGCCGGTGATCTCCGCCAACCTTGGATTACAATAGACGATCAGCTCGTCCTTTATAATGCAGATCCCATCGTTGGACCGTTCTACAAGGTTGCGGTATTTTTCCTCGCTTTCCTTGAGGGCGGCTTCTGCCCTGGAACGCTTTTGCTCCTCATCCAGGTCGTGAAGCGCAAAGGCTATGTCATCCGCAACCTCCTTGAATAATGTCAGCTCCTCCTGATCTTTAGTCAGACCCCTTTTGCAACAAACCGAAAGGATACCATAAACAACCTCATTATGCTCCAATCTTGTAGCAATAGAACTCTCCGAGCGGCATATTTCCAGCACCGGGCAATCTCTGCAACTGCTATCCGGGTCGGTTATAATATTAGTCCCCGGATTCTCCAGTGTTTTAAGTATGTTGGAGGGGAATATACCCCCTTTGATACTTTCTATAAGCAGATTGTAGGTTCCTCCCAATCCTGCCGCTGCACTGCATTCTAATTCTCTCTGTTCGTCGAACAGGATGATCCAGGCACCGATGTAACCGCGGGTTTCAACCAGGCTTTGACAGGCTCCATCAATCAGCTTCTCCCGGTCCTTCTCCACAGAAATCAGCTGATTAACGTTCCGAATTGCCCTTAATAACTTATTGAGGTGCTGTATCCTCTCCTTTGCTTTTCTTCTCTCTGTAACATCTTCCATCAATGCCAATATCCCCCACAGTGTCCGGAAGACACGGCTATTATAATAATGTCCGTTAAACTCGGTTTCCAATTCAACATTCCGGCCGGTTCGGATAACCTCCTGGTAAGCATCAAACAAGTGCGTTTCCTCTATGGCCGGGAAGACCTCAATTATGTTCTTTTTGTTTAGCTTTTCAACGGATTGTCCCACAATATTACCGAAAGCCCGATTGCAATATAGAACGGTCATATTTTCCCGCAGTGCAATTACCGGGGTTTGAATGCTCTCCAATAGAACACGGTGGCGTTCCTCGCTTTCCCGAAGGGCATTTTCGATCTTTTTCCGGCGGGTTATATCGATTCCCGTGAAGAGTACGCCTGACAGTTTGCCCTCTTCATAGATAAAAACCTGCCCGGGAGAAAACAAAATAGAGCGCTCTTCACCGTTTGAAGCTATAAAATCAACCTCTAATTCGCGGTTGATCTGTTTAGTGTAAATTTCCCGAATAGCCCTGGTGTATTCCTCGCGTTTAGCCGGAGCCACCAGGTCAACAACATATTTTCCTAAAAGCTCATCCCGGGTATATCCGGTGGCCTCCAACATTACTTTGTTCATATCAATTATCCGGGTTTCCTGATCTAAAATAATATTTACGGAAGGGCTTTCCTGAAAAATAAACCGGTACTTCTCCTCTGATTTTCTGAGTTTTTCTTCGGCTTCCCGGCGCTCGGTAACATCTTCAACGGTGCCTTCATAATATTTCAGGTTTCCGTTATCGTCATAGACTGCCCGAACATTTTCCAGGCCATACATCAAGGTATTGTCCTTTCGGGCCCAGGGGAACTCGAAACCATTAATCTCGCCATCCCGGTTCAGTTGCTCCCTGAAGGTTGAACTGATTAATCCTGCTTTAAAAATTTCCTCATCCTGGTTTTTCTGTGCGAGTTCCTCGTATGAATTATAACCCAGCATCTTAACCAGGGCCGGATTGGCGATGATAATCTGGCCTTCCGGGGTAGCCTGATAAATTCCGATAGGCACATTTACGAAGAGATTCCGGTAACGTTTTTCGCTTTCGCGCAGTGCCAGTTCTGCCTCCTTGCGCTGGGTAACATCATCATAAACAGCAACGATCTCGCCGGTGGGAAGCTTATAAATATAATTTTCCCGCCACCCTTTGATGCGCTGATCCTGGTACAGCGTGAGGGGATAGGACTCGGGCGCGCCGGTGCGGTAAACCCTCTGGAAAATTTCAAATAGTCCAAATTCCACAATGCCGGGGAAAACCTCTTTAACGCTTTTACCAATAACATCCTCTTTTTTTATCCCATCAATGGTAGCTCCGGTGATATTAAAATCCGAAAAGATAAAATCCTCCCCATCGTTTACCGCCTCATAAACCGCTACGCCGTTGCTGATATTATTAAATAATTCGCGGTAACGCGATTCGCTTTTTTGAAGCTCTTCAGATAATCGCTTCCGCTCGGTTATATCTTCCACAATTCCATCAAAATATGCTATTTGGCCCTGGCTGTCCTTAACAAGTACCGCGGAAATGGAACCGAAAAAGGTGCTGTTATCCCTCTTTCTAAGCTTAACCTCCTCCCCCTTTATGAATCCGTTTCGGGTTATCTTATGGTTTATCCTCTTTCGCTCAGCAGGGTCGGAATAAAGGTCTTTGGCCCGGATCTTCAGGAATTCTTCCCGCTTCTTATACCCGAATATCTTGAGCAATGCAGGATTGATTTCAACTAATTCCCCTTCATCCCCCGGAGTGGTACGGAATACGCCTACATTAAGGTTTTCGGTCAGGGTTCTGAATTTTATCTCGCTGGTCTGGAGAGCGTTTTCAGCCCTCTTGTGCTCGGTTATATCCTCAATAGTACCCTCGTAGAATTGCACTTTACCCTCATGATCATAAACAACCCTGGCATTTTCCCGAACATGCAGAATCTCCCCGTCCTTTCTCCGCCACTCGGACTCGAATCCGGTCAATTGCCCCTTTTCTTCGATTAACTTCTTGAATTGCTTTCGCGGGGAGGCCGAGGTAAAACCGTTCTTTTCAAGGTTACGCTGCTTTAGTTCATCCAGGCTGGAGTAACCCAGCATTTTAACCAGGGTCGGATTAGCCATAAGAACCCTTCCCTCGGGAGTAGTCCGGTAAATCCCCATGGGAATATTTCCAAACATGTTCCGGAAGCGTTCCTCGCTTTCCATCAGTGCCGTTTCGGCATTCTTGTGAGCAATAGCCAGCGCAAGATGGTCGGCAATATAGCTTAAAACATCCAAATCCTTCTTTGAATAGGTCTCGGGATCTTGATAGTTCTGGACAGAGATTACCCCGATGGTCTTTCTTTCCACCCTTAAAGGGACTCCCACCCAGATAGCAGAGGGCTTCCCTACAATCCCCTTGAATTTCCCCTGAGAAATTAATTTTTCGTGCTGATCCCGTGTAAGCATTAAGGGTTTTCCGGTCCGGTAAACGTATTCGGTTAAACTCCCCTTCATTTGTTTATCCAGATCCTTATCCATAGAGTCCTGATCGTAGTCAACGGGGAACTCAAAGGTGTTTTTCCGCTCATTATAAAGGGCGATGTAAAAATTCGAGGCATCGATCAATTTGTTCAATTCCCGGTAGGTAAGCTCTAATACTTTCTCCAGGCTTTCGGCCGAACTGGTAGCCTCCGAGATCATGAATAACAGGTTCTGTATCCGCTGGTTCCTGATTTGTTCGGTAATTTCACGGAATACGAGCACTACCCCGATGATATTCCCCTCTCGATCCACGATGGGCGCCCCGCTGTCCGAGATGATCCGCTTTCGGTTATCACGGGTAATAAGAACGGTGTTATCCGTAACATCAACAACCCGGCCGGTATTTAATACCTCTTCTACCGGGTTGGGACAGGGCGCGCCAGTAGATTCATTAACGATATTAAATACCTTCCGGAGATTTATCCCTATCACTTCCCGCTTCTTCCAACCGGTCAGGTTCTCGGCAACGCTATTAAGCATGGTGATCCGGCCCTGGGCATCGGTAGTGATTACAGCATCCCCTATAGAATGCAGGGTAACGTCCAACTGCTCCTTCTCCTTAGCCAGGGCATCCTCAAAATTTTTCCGTTCGGTAACATCCAATACGATCCCCTGAATATGGGTAACATCCCCCTTAACCCCCTTCAGGGCAATATTGCGATCCTCCACCCAGCATATTTCACCGGATTTGGTGAGAACACGATATTCCTGGTTCCATTCCGTGATGTTGTTCTTCAGGCAGAATTCGATCTCCCTTTCCAGGCGAGGGGCGTCCTCGGGATGCGTAATCCCCAGCCAGGATAACTTTCCCGAAATAAAATCACCCTTGCTATACCCCAAAATTTTATCGACGTTTTCGGAAACAAATTCCACCGGCCAACCCTTCGCTACCCTCCATAAAAAAACCATTGCCGGGCTACGGTCAATTATCTCGCGGTAATCCTTGACGGTTTCAAGGGCGCTCTCAAGGGACTGCAAAACTGCCTGGCGCTCCTGTACCTCATTATGAAGCTTTTCATTCAGATCCTCCAGGTCCCGCGTCCTGTCACGGACTATTTCCTCAAGATACTCATGGTTTTTCAGGAGTTCATCCTCCGCCCTTTTCCGGTCAGTGATATCCAGCAATTGAACGATCAATCCCCCCTCGAACGATGAGACCTCGAACTCCACCACCCTTTTAACCCCCGATTTGGAAGTCAGAACGAACTCACTGACCACCATCGGCTTGCCATCTAATAGCTTGCGAATATTGAACATTGCAAAATTTCGGTATTTTTTCTCCGGAAAGACCTGGTTTACCCATTCCGCTATATGCTTAATACCCTGCATACTAAAACCGGTCAGCTTTTCTACTGCGCTGTTATAGGACAAAATATCACCCTCGGAGGAAAATACTGCGGTGGGAATTGGACTATAGGCAAAAGCAGTCGATAACTGGTTTTCAATGGCCTTGAGATTAGAAACATCTATTATGATTCCCCGCAGACCTACTGCCTTATTTCGCTCAACAATCGGGCTGGAATAGACATGAACCGGGAAGGTTTTGCCCCCTTTATCAATCCCGGTATATTCAAGGTCCACGTTTCTTATGCCTTTAATAACCCTTTCTATGTTTGACCTAACCCGAGGATGATCCCCCGGGACGATCATCTGAAATACACTTAAGCCTGCCGTAAGGTCCTTTTTGCTGTAACCGAACATCTTAAAGGCGCCCCGGTTGGCAAAGAGAATTTTTCCCTTCAGGTCGATCTCAAAAACCGCAAGGGGAAGAAGTTCGGTAATTTCCCCATATTTGTCTTCGGGTTTTACTCTGGTTTCATTTACCGCGCCATCCCTTTCCGAAGCCCGTAGTTTCTTACGAAGCCCCTTTAACTCGGCCAGTAGCTGCTCTTTTGTTTTCTCTGAATCCTTCATGGGGAATATTAGTTTTTCGAATTTATGGTTGTATTTGTTTAAACACGCTTACCCAGTTTTATCAGAATAACTTTTACTAGCCCTTTTCATATTGCTATAAGTTCATTCACATCAAAAAGTAATGACTAAAATGACAAAAAGTCAAGTTATAACTTAGGGGACCGTGTTACTTCAGAAAGAGCATTTTTGCGCTCTTTTCCTGGTCTTCGCTGTGAAACCGGCAAAAGTAAAGACCTCCCCCTACTGTCTTTCCACACTGGTCTAATCCGTTCCAGGTGAAGCTGGTGTTGCCCGGATTAAGGACGCCCTGGAATAACAGCCTGACCAGATTACCCTGTAGGTTCAGTATTTCCAGTTTAGCTTCTATGGGCTTACCCGTTACACTTAGCTGAATGCTTGTAGAGGCATTAAAGGGATTAGGGTTGTTTTGGTATAGCTTTATCCGTGATGGTTTTGTGGCTCGTGTCCATGCTACGGCGGTGGAGGAGTTATTGATTCCCGGAGTGCCTTCGGGTGCTATGCTGGCCATCCAGCTGGAGGGGAGGGCATTATCTAAGAAGGCATCGATCAGTTCCAGGGAGGGTCCCTCACCGTCAGCTTCTGAAGGCCATTCCCCACCATCCGAATACTCTACGCTGTCTTTTAAAAGACCCAGTTCATCATATAACAACACCTTGTCATTATCATTGTTCAGGGCAAAGGTAACATTTCCTGTCAGGTTGGAAATACCATATTTAGATTGGATTTCTGTTGTATCACTGCAAACTACCAGATAGGCATATCCGCGCAGAATGGTGCCCTCGGGGAAGGTGAAACGATTGTTGGTTGCATCCGTGATCTGCCAGCCGGAGAGATTCTGGTCATCCTCTCCCCTGTTGAAAAGCTCAATGAATTCAGTATCTACGGGGGCTATGCTGTTGTACATGATCTCGTTGATAACCACCTCGCATCCGAAAGCAAAACTATCATTGATCACGTAACCCAAATATTCGGTGCTGTCGGTTTGGGCGGACATATCATAAGCCACCACGTAATAATGGATGGTTGTACCGTGTGTGTATGGATAAATTGTTGCTCCATAGATGCGGTCCCCGTCAGCGCGGTCATGGTGTACTCCGTCGTCCCACATGGGATAGGGGTTATATGGGCCCCGATCGACAGCGTACCAAAGCAGAACTGAATCCAGGCCCAGGTCATCATAAGCGATCGCCGTTATATAAACAGTATCTGTGGACAGGGGGGCTCTCACCGAACGGTACAGGGCGAGGATGACAGGCCGCTCATCTCCCCAGCTAAAATATATACTATTTATGACGCCAGGTGTTCCCCCCTCCGTGGTGCTCGAATTCCAGTCCGGGACATCGTCTGGCGATCCGAACGGATGCCTGCGCTCAAGTGAATATCCGCCTCCATCATGTCCACCATCACCCCACCAATCATAGTATTCAACCGAGTCTATTAAAAGGTCAGCGTACCTCAGAACCACCTGGTCAGAGGCATTGGAAAGCTGAATACCGCTCCCTTCCGCGTTAACATCTGGGATAAAGGGAAAATCCCCGCTGGAGAAAACCTGAATAGTCATATACCCTCCGGCTTCCAGCGTTGCTCCCCCGAAACGGTAAAACCCCTCACCATCGGTCAGGATCCAGTTACTGTCCAGAATAAAATCTCCGGGGCTATTGTTAAAGAGCTCTATCCATTCTTCGTCGGCCCCCAAGGAATTATACATGATCTCATTGATTATCATCTCGCCGGGAAGGGCTGCCAGGGAGACCCCCGCAAGCAAGCCTATTGAAAGCAAAATAAAAGCTGATCTTGGCATCTCTCCTC
>JAFGGQ010000178.1 GCA_016930435.1 bacterium | reverse complement strand
TATATCAAACCGCAGGTAGTCAGGCAGGTCAGCCCCAGAGCTAATCCCAGGGCCCAACCCTCGGTGAAATAGCGGATTATATCCATGTTAAATTCCCGAACGGAGAATACCCGGCATAGAGCATCAGGTTCAAGATGGAAAACGAAACCGCTATTGCTATAAAGATCGCTAAAGCGATGGCGAGTATAGGAATTATCCTGTTAATCTTTTCCAATTCGGGTACCTCTGTAAATAAATCATTGTATAGTATATCAGGAACGTAGTAAATATCAAGTTTTTTATGTTGATAAGGTGGGATTTCACCGTTTTTACAGGGGATATAGCATACTAACTAATTACGTGGAGGTCAATAAGGTCTATTTCAGCAGTATTAATTTGCAGTTCTGCCGGAGCTCAGGCGTGTCCAGGCAGGAAAAATAGATGCCGCTGGATAAAGATGTAGCATCGAATTTCATAGAATAAGACCCGGCATTCTGATAGCTGTTTACCAATACTTCAATCAATTTTCCATTAATGTCATATAGCTTTAAGCTAACCATACCGGCCCGGTCTATATGATAGCTTAATGTTGTTATGTTATTGAAGGGATTAGGGTAATTAAACAGGCTCGATTTTCGAGGTAATTGGGCAAAGCCATCACTATAACCCGGATAATATCCGAACCATTCCAGGGTTTTATTAAGTACGGTACTGGCAGGGTCCCCGAAATTACCGATGCCCTCCAGTCCAAATCCGAGATAGACGGCTTTATAATGGTATGTAGGGCTTTCGTAGCTTATGGCAGCGAAACGGGTAAGAGAATCGTCCAGATTATAACGGAAGATACCACTTGCTCCTTCCAGTGGGGTGACTCCTGACAGTGAAACCTGGTTGCCGGATCCGCTAAGTGTGGAGAGCTCCAGTCCATCCGAAACAGGGTTACCAGAAATACCCAAGATGCCGAAACCCCATAGGGTGGGTAGCAGGTCATCGGTATGTTCACCCCGAAGCATTTCGCGGAAAAATGGGGTTTCTCCGATGTCGTCACCGATATACTGGCCGGTGATCAGCAGATTCCCTCCTGCCTCCAGGAACCCGGTCAACTGTTCCTGTTCACCCGGGGTGACCGTACCCTCAGAGAGATTTCCCGTAAATAGTATGATGGTCTCATATAGGTTCATTTCATAAGAGTTGATTATCCCCCGTTCATAGCGATCCCAATGATCATAAATCAACCGGGCTTCCTCAAGGGGATTAAGGTAATAGTCCTCCCATCCATCATCACCGTCGGCATCCAGTACCAGTATCGCCGGCCGTCCGATCAAGAATGAAAATTTTCCTGAATTAGAAAATCCTTCGTTGCTGGAAATACGGTAGCGGATCTCTGTGTAATGAGCATAAGAAGGATCGTTCATTATAAAACGCAAGGGTGACTCCCGGTTGGACTCGCTGTTTCCGGGTTCAATTAAGGGGATGACTGTGCAGCTGTCGGTAATGAAAATTTCGGGATCATCGCTGAATATCTCCAGATTAACCGTTGTAGCCGGCTGCCAGAGTGGTCTATTGCCAAGCTGGAAAAAGACTTCCGCTTCTTCGCCGGGGTCCACCCGGCCATTACGGTTACCGAATGAGGAATCGGTTACCGAGTAATGCTCTACGGTCAACCAGGGATAGCGGATAGGGCCTATAGCGCGAAGTGCATTGACCCTGCCTGAGCCCAGCATGCCACGGTAGCCGGGATTCAAATGTTCGATAGTATCAGTTGTGGCAAGCATTCGGTCGCGAATCCACTGGTTGGATGAATCGGGGAAAGCGGATAGCATCAGCGCGGCAACCCCGGCAACAATAGGGGTTGACATGGAAGTGCCATTTTTGAACATAAAGGAATTCAAAGGGGTAGTACTCCAAATTCCCTCACCTGGCGAACTGATCTCTATCCAGGCGCCGAAATTTGAAAAACCGGTCTTACGGTCGTTGATATCGGTTGCCGCAACGGTGATCACATCATGGTAATTACCTGGGTATGAGATATCGACAACATCATCATTCCCGGCGGCGCCAGTCATGATCAATCCAACTTCCCAGGCGTATTCCACCAAATCCCTCATCTCCACGTCAATTCTACCGCTGCCCCAACTGAAGCTGAGGATGTTGCACCCCTTGTCGATAGCATAACCCATGGCTAAATATGTTGCAGCCGGGTCGCTCACCCCGGTTGCTTCGTGATCTTCAGGGTCATATTTATAATAATCACTGCGCAGGATCATTAATTTCCCCTGCCAGTTTACTCCGGCAACTCCAAAGGCATTATTGGTAGCGGCCAGCATAGTACCGGAGGTATGTGTTCCATGCCCATCAAGGATGAAGTCGCCGGGGTCATTATCCATATCAATGCTGTCCTCTGCAAATACCCCGTTATTAAAGGCATTACTCACGCTGTCAATGAAGTCGTAGCCGATAAGGTCGTCAACCCAGCCATTTAGATCATCGTCAATGCCGTTCAGGTCGCCGGGATCGAATTGCCATTCTCCATCAAGGTATTCAAGGGTATAGCCATCCCGGTCTGCATCCTCTCCATAGCCTCCGAAACCTCCGTAACAATTTTGCCAGATCACCGGAGCAAGGTCCCTGTGCTTCCAATCAACCCCCTCCAGGGTGGACATTATGATTAAATCGGACCCGGTAGTTAAATTCCAGGTGGAATCGGCTTTGATCTTGCGAAGATGCCATTGATTATAAAAGATGGGGTCGTCAGGGGTCGTATAAATGGGCTTAATCCAGGCCGGATGTGCATCACGTACCGAAGGAAGCTGACCATACATCTGGGAAATGTACTCTATTTCGAGGTTCTTGTCCGTGAAGAAAAAGATAAAGGAGTTGCGGAAGCGTTCCCAACCCGGCTTAAAGGCAAGGGTTTGCCCCACGGTATAGCGGTACCGAACCGCACCGTACTCCCGGTTGAGCCGGTCCACGTCGGCAAGCCCGGTAGTTAAGAAGCCCTGATCATTCACTGCTAAATTTACCAGGTAATCCCGTTCGATGGTGATCACCATTTGGCCGGGACTGTAACCCCAATCTTTCCCTTGGGAAAGTGTAAAGATGAAAAAGATTATTATTAATATAATCAGATATTTATTTAACATTTTTCCTCAAATTTCAGATTGGTGATTTCCCCCAAAATAGTTATTTGATGAATAACAGCTGCCGTGACAGGGTTTGATGAGGGGTCCGAAGCCTGCATAAATATACACCGGAAGCCAGATTGGAAGCTTCCAGGTAATAGTGATGGTCCCCACCGCCTAACGGGCTTTTCACGATGGTTCGTATTATTCTGCCGCGTATATCGTAGATGGCAAGCTCAACCGGCATATCACCCGGAATTGAGAAAGATATCCGGGTTTTGTGATTAAAGGGATTGGGGTATGGGGGATCGAGGGTAATTTTCTGGGGGATATTCAGGCTTTGAGTTTCGATGACGCTCACAGATGTCCATTGAGCCCTGGCGGACCCGGCGTTGGACTCAAAATTACTAAGGCTGGTGCCGGCTACAATAGCATACCCGACACGTGTTCTTTCGCCCGGGGCGAGGGTGAACGGTCCGCTGAAGAGAATAGTGGACCAATCATCTGCAGGGGTACCAGAAGCATCAAAGAATGAACCATTCATAAAATTAAATTTGACGGTATCATCCCACCCCATCCCACCACCGGATGGATATACGTAAACAGCGTTTTCCACCATGCTTCCGTTAGCGGAGGGTGTTAAGCCAACCAGTCCCACATAGCCGTTGTGCAGGGGAGGGCTATCTGAATCAAACATATATACCCAATCATTGGTTCCGCTGAAATTACCCTGATCGTACCAGGTTTCGCTGGCATAATGGATGTCCCAATCACAATAAACAGCAGTGTAAAAATTGCTGATGGTTTCAGTGCCCCGGTTGACAAGGTCGTATTTGAAAATAATATAATCCTGGGAATTCCAGGCAAAGCTGTACTGACATACCTCGATACGGGAGTAGGGATCGATAAAAGAAGTGGTGATCTGCTGGTCAGCTTCAGGGGGGTCGGACATCTGCAGATCGGAAATGGGAAGCCATTCTGAGGTCTGTCCATATTCATAACTGACCACATTATTATAGGAGAGACCCAGCAGGAAACCTCCCCCGAAGAGGTAATTGTAACCCTGAAACTTAAAACCCTGGCCTGAAGGGGTGGCTACCGTAGGATCAAAATATCCATAACTACCAAAATTTGTAACTGTAAAATCTAAATTTACCGTTTCATGATCCATATAATCCCGGTTATATGTGCCCACCGAAACCTCGAGGGTATCGTTATTGGAATAAGGTCCATCGGCGGTGATGTTCATGATTAGTCTGACTATATGTCCGACCGGAGTGGATGGACTGGCATAGATCAAAAAGGGATTGGAATTATTGGTTTTATTCTCACCGGAGGATATGCTGCCGTATGTTGCCCGGTCATCGGAAAGGGATACATAGGGTGAACTTTCAGAAAGAGTCACCTCAACATTATTAGCGTTGATCCCCAGGTTCTTTATGGTAACGAGTAGCTCGGCAGTTTCACCGAGATCGAAGATCTGGTTGCCTTCAGGGTCAACTTCATGGTTGAGGTAATGAATATATGGTTGGGTCAGCTCCGGTGTATTCAGGATGGCAAGTACACATCTTATTAATCCCGAGCCATAGTCATTATCTTTGCCGGTGGTACCGAGGTCCAGGGCTGTGGTTTCCAGGATTGAATCGATCTCTTCGGGGGTCATTGTCGGATTTTTATCCAGCATCAGGGCTATTGCGCCGGCCAAATGAGGGGCTGCCATGCTGGTGCCTGAATACTGGACGTAACCAGTTTCGGAAAGCCCGTAACAGGAAGTTATCGATGTTCCGGGTGCGCTGAGGTCCGGTTTTACCAATCCGGGTTCACCTCCCCCATAAGGGTAATCGTCATAGGTGTCGTTATCCCATTCGGTAGGCCCCCGTGAGGAGGAAGATGAGATATTATTGCTGGAGTTAATATTTGCCACGGCGATGGCAGCGGAATGGCCGCCGTCTGGTTCCCAGGGTGCCGGCGCATCAGCGGGAACAGAAATATCATAAGGGATGTCATAATGTCCGTAGCTGCTACCATTACCGGCAGCAATTGCAGCGTTTACACCTACAGTCAAGATCACCTGGAAGGCGGAGCGGAAAAAGTTTTTAACGATCAAGTAATCCTCCAGGTATGAATAGGTGCCGTATTCAAACCCGATACTCAGGTTAAAGACCTGGGCACCGTTATCCAGGCCGTATTGCAGTCCCTCGGTTACCGAGACCGGCCCTCCTGCGCCATTGTAGCGGAGTACTTTCAGGGCCATGATCCTGGCTCCGGGAGCAACGCCGGTGTTGGTTCCCGAAGAGCCGTCACCCGCAACCGTACCGGAGGTATGGGTTCCATGCCAGGTCCCCCAGTTATCATCGTTTGGATCGCCGGTAGAATCGGGAAAATTATATCCATAAATATCATCGATATAACCATTGAAATCATCATCCTCACCATTCCCGGGGGTTTCACCAGTATTAATCCACATGTTGTTCTGCAGGTCATCGTGGGTATATTTAACCCCGGTATCCAGAACCCCCACTACCACATTCTCTCCAGTATAACTGGACCAAACTGTGGAAGCTCCGATGTGGCTGACACCCCAGGCTATATCAGTAGGGCTCGTCGTCGCATCGGCAACCATTTCATCAAAGCTGGGAGCACTTACATCGCTTATCATGAAACACTCCCTATCCTCGAATATATATTTAACTTTTGGGGATTGCGCTAATTCGCGGATCACTGCCGGGGTAGCCCGGAAAGCAACACTGTTAACTATCCAGAGCCTCTTGATGGACCCTGCATTACCCTGCTTTTTTTCCCGATATAAGTACTCAAGTACCCACTGGTTATGAAGCTCCCAATGCTCCTTCAGCATCTCCCGCCCCTCAAGTCTTCGCTCGGGCATTGGCAGATCGGATATGTGATATAACATATTTTCATAATCATTACTCTCTTCCAACCAGGCGATCACAGAGAGTTTCTGGTCATCACGGAGTCCCCTCAACCGTTCTTGCATCTCGGAGGTGAGCGGCTCTCCGAAGCTGACACATAATAGAAGCGTGTTAACAATGAACAGTATGCTCATAAGATATTTTAAGTATCGCATAAGTATCCTTCCCGGGCCTTGAGGTTTCGCCATAAGTTTACTAATTTCATTTAAATAAAATAGTTTAAGAATAAGGAAATGCAAGCTAAAATTGCCATTTTTATGTTGCCAACCAGAACTTTAAAAGATATATTCCATAAAATAATTTGAAATTATCAACGGTGAGCAAGGAGATGTTTTTAGAAAAGGATATGAACAAGCTGATTCATAAAGTGGGCATTTTTGCCAACGTCAACAAGCTCGATTTTAAGGAACATATATCCGAGTTGACCCGTCTATTGGAGGCCCGGCAGATCGAATGGTTTGCGGATAATTCGCTGGCTCAGGCTCTTGGCATCAGGGGACTTTCCATGGATGAGCTGGTTCAGAAGGTTGATCTTTTAATCATTCTGGGCGGGGACGGAACTATGCTTAAGGTAGCCCGGATGGTGGGCAGACATGAAACCCCGGTGTTGGGCGTGAATATCGGCCATCTCGGTTTTCTGACCGAATTATTGCCTGAGGAAGTGGAGAATGCCCTCCCCCATATTTTAGAGGGCCAGTATCAGATTTTAAAAAGGATGATGCTCAAACTGGTTATTAAGGATAGTCCTATTGGTCCTCTTTATGCCTTGAACGAGGTAGTGATAGACAAAGGGGCTTCTCCCCGGCTGCTGCTATTCGATATCCGTATATCGGCGCAGTTTGTCAGTCGCTACTCTTCAGACGGGATAATTATTTCTACCCCTACCGGTTCGACGGCCTATGCGATGGCTTCCGGTGGCGCTATTCTAAGCCCGGAGATGGAAGCCTTCCTGATCACCCCCCTTTCACCTTATACCCTGGCTATTCGGCCCATGGTGGTAGATTCCAAGGAAACCATCGATATTGCCTTTCAGTCCAGGGGGAATGAACCCGCACAAATTACTATTGACGGTCAGGAGAGTTACGAGATCCCAATCGGTACCCGGGTGGAAATTACCAAGGCAGAATTCTACGCGAATTTTTTAAACTACCAGAACCGATCATTTTTCGAGGTATTGCGAACTAAATTAGGGTGGGGCCGGCTCCCCGGCGAAAGCAGATAAAATATCTTCAACCGAGATAATTTAGATTAGTTATAAACATAGTCACCTATAAGGAAGGATATTAATAATGAAGGTTGACCCCAAAATTTTCAAAGCTTATGATGTAAGAGGAATTTACCCCGACCAGATCAACAAAGAGATCGCCTATCATTTTGGAAAAGCCCTGGTTGAGTACCTGGTTCCCAACGAGGTCGCAGTTGGAAGGGATGTCCGATTGTCCTCCGATGAACTGGCGAATGAACTCTGTCAAGGTATAATTGGGTCCGGGGCGAATGTTATCAATTTAGGTATCGTCTCTACCGATGCTCTTTACTTCGCAGTAGGAAAATTCAGATATGACGCCGGAGTGATGGTAACAGCTTCTCATAATCCACCCGAATATAATGGCTTCAAGGTCTGCCGGGATGAAGCCATTCCCCTTAGTGGCAAAGAGGGGCTCTCTGAGATCAGGGAGATCATGGTTACTAACGACTATGTCGAACCCGAATCATTGGGTAGTTTTATCCGTATGGATATCACAGATGACTATATAGAGCACGTGCTTTCCTTTGTGAAGCTCGATAATATCAAGCCTTTTAAAATAGTGATCGATAGTGGAAACGGGGTAGCCGGAAGGATCATCCCCCTTCTCTTTAAAAACCTCCCCTGCGAGGTTATCCCTTTATTTTTTGAACCGGATGGCAATTTCCCAAATCATCTTCCAAGTCCCATAGAACCGGAGAATACGGTTCAGTTGAGGAAGAAAGTTGTGGAAAGTGGCGCCCATTTGGGAGTCGCTTTCGATGGCGATGCCGACCGCGTGTTTCTGATCGATGAAAAAGGTCAAATGGTATTAGGGACCAATGTTACCGCAATGGTAGCTAAAAGTATCCTTGCAAAGAATCCCGGAGAATCCATAATTTATAATATTATTTCATCAAAATGTGTGCCGGAAATAATCACCGGTATGGGCGGTGAGGCTATCCGGACTCCCGTGGGGCATGCCTTGATAAAGCCCATCATGAGAGAGGAAAACGCTATTTTCGGAGGCGAGCATTCGGGGCATTTCTACTTTCGGGATAACTGGTATGCAGACTCCGGCCTGATCGCCCTGATGGTAGCCCTGGAACTACTCTCATTGGAGGACAAGCCCCTTTCCGAATTGATCCGGGGGATTAATCCATATTTTCAGTCCGGAGAGATAAATTCCCGGGTAGATGATCGCGAACAAACCCTGAATAAAGTACGTGAATATTACGAGTCGCGCGGATATAGCGCGGATACAATGGATGGTATTACTTTTGACCTGGGTGAGTGGTGGTTCAATCTAAGGCCCTCGAACACGGAACCAGTGGTCCGCCTCAATATCGAAGCGAACAGCAGGGAGATACTCCAGAAACAGCAGGATGAATTACTGAAGTTGATCCGGGGGGCATAAGCCCTAAATCTTACAATATACCAAAGGGGAATAGAATGCGTTTATTAATAACAGGGGCTTTACTGATGCTCATACTGGGATTGGCCATGAGTGCCCCCTACCATTACAGTTTGCCTGACGGAGAGAGTGATTCCGAACCTCCCGGACCAGAATCACAGCCTCCCAGCAATAACATCGGGGATATTATCTACGATGGGGAGGAATACCTCTGGATGTCCACAGGTGATGGATTGGGAAAGACCAATGATGATGGTATAAGCTGGAACAGCTACTTGCCCGGCAAGGCTTTTTCTGGCCTGAAAGCCCGGTATGGATGGGTTTGGGCGGCAGCAGCCTTTGATACATCAGTGGAAGGATCCGATGAATCCATCCCAATGGGGGGCGGTTTCTGGAGCTCTAATGACGGAGGTGAAACCTGGACCCATTCCATCCCCCTTCCCGAAACCTGGCCCTCCGATTGGATAGAAAACGAGGTCAGCGCCGGTGTGGTGGGCTACGATGTGGAACTGGTAATACTAACTAACGATAGTTTTACCACGGATACCACCATCTGGATCCCGGCTTTCTACGGCGGATTGCTGAAAAGCTCGGACTGGGGAGACTCCTGGATCAATGTATTCGTGGATACATCCGATCATCAGCAGAATCCCAACAGCCATTACGATCATCGTTTCTTCTCTTTTGTTGCGGATACCTCCACGGAGCCCCCCACCCTGTGGGCAGGTTCCGCCGCCGGAATACATAAGTCCACAAACGGCGGTAGTATCTGGGAAAGCTTCACGGCTCAGGATATCCCCGAAGCTGACAGCCATGCGGTGATATCCGGGAACTGGATCGTTTCATTATCCGTCCAATATAGACCGGGTGGCAATTACCTCTGGGCAGGAACCCGGGCCACCGATAACAGCGGGGAATTCGACGGCATTTCCTATTCCCCAAACGGGGGTGAAACCTGGGTTGTGATCGATTCATCAATATGGGCCTGGAACTTTGCTTTCGCCGGAGATACCGTGTTCGCAGCAACCCCATACGGCGTCCTCCGCTCTGCCGAGTTCACCTCTAACTGGGACACACTAAAGATTATTGATAAGGTCAACGGCATCTGGGTTTCAGTTCCGGAAATCGTCTCTGTAGAATATGCCCGGGGAATACTGTGGGCGGGAACCTATCAGGGACTTGCTTATTCCGAGGATAGAGGTGATACATGGCGGCTCATCCAAACCTATACAGAAGTAGAAGATCAGACTTACGCCTTCCCATCCCCCTTTTCTCCGGAACATCATGGTACTGCCTTGATCGTCTTTCCCCTGGCCGAATCAGGAGCGGTAACCATAACCATATACGATTTTGCCCTGGATCCACTGATCACAATTGAGGAGAACGTAATCCCTGACCCCCGGGATACGGGCATCAACCAGGGGAAGATACAATGGGATGGGACCAACCGGAAAAATGAAATTGTCCCTAACGGCGTTTATTACTTTGAAGTAAAAACCCGAACGGATTCCTATTGGGGGAAAATAATGATCTTGAAATAGTATGAACATAGATATAATTGGGAGACCGATAATGAAGAAATTAATAATCTTGCTGATATCATTTATGATAACTGCCTCAGGGCTAAAAGGGGATGATCTGGGCGGTGCCCCTGGTAGTTTTCTGCGTCTGGGACTTGGAGCCCGGGCTTCTGCCCTGGGCCAAAGCTTTACCGCCAAAGCGGAGGATGGTTACGCTTTCTACTATAACCCCGGCGCCCTTATTAATACCAGGAACCGGGTTGTCTCTTCCGGCTACCAGATTCTTGCCCTGAACCGCAAAATATTCAACGCCAGTGCTGCCATCAACATTCGCAACGACGCCTCGCTGGGCCTGGCCTGGATACATTCCGGGGATGATAATCTCGAAGGATACAATATCGATGGTGAACCAACCGGGCACCTGGACAATAGCAATAATGCCATTTATCTGACATTCGCTAAAAACGTGAAAGGCGATATGGGTGGGATCGGATTGAATTTTAAATATGTTCAGGGGAAGCTGCTGGAAGTAAATACCTATAGCGTTGGTTTTGACGTTGGTGTGTATGCTGATTTGCTGGAAAAAAGATTGAAGTTAGGAGCGAGCTGGAGCAATATCGGTATTAAATATTCCTGGGATTCCGGGGAATATTATAATCAGGGGGGAACCTATTCGGAGGAGTTTCCGAATCATATCCGGGTGGGTGCAGCTTATACCCCTAAACAATTCCCGGGCTTCGTTGAGGTGGATTTGGAAAAATGCGATGATCTTGATTTTCGGTATCACCTTGGTATGGAATTCTGGGTAGTGAAACAGCTTGGCTTCCGAGCGGGTTTGAACAACGGGAATGCCACTTTTGGAATAGGCTTAAAACAACGCTTTGAGTTGCTAACACTGAAATTAGACTATGCCTTTCTGCTTTCTCCATACGAGGGTTTGCCGGCAACCCATTGCCTGGATCTGGGAACCGAATTCTAATAAACAAGAGGATGAATATGGAAGATAAAATTAAACAGAAAATTCAGGAGAGCGCTGAGGTCCTTGTTTGTTTAAAGGAGCAGGCCGGACTGATAGCTGATATTGCCCGGTTTTTGGCAGATACGGTAAGGAAAGGGAACAAAATCCTGGTCTGCGGGAATGGGGGAAGCGCCGCAGATGCTCAACATTTTGCAGCGGAGATCGTCGGCCGATACAAAATGGAACGGCCCGGTTATCCGGCGATCGCCTTGACTACCGATACCTCCATTCTGACCGCGGTTGCTAATGATTATGGATTTGATCGGATCTTTGAACGCCAGTTGGAAGCTCTGGGCAGGAGCGGGGATGTACTGGTGGCTATTTCAACTTCCGGGAACTCGCCTAATATCCTGAAGGCAGCAGATAAAGCCCTTGCTCTGGATATGTACACCATTTCCCTGACCGGAAAAGGAGGGGGGGAGCTTGCATCAAGATCGTGTTATAATCTGGACATTAAATCGCCTAATACCCCGAATATTCAAGAAAGCCATGAGGTCGTACTTCATATCCTGGCTGGATTGCTTGAGGAACTGCTTTCTGCCTGAATCAGCTATATGTAAGGGAATTCAGAAGGCAGACTGTTGATTGTATTCCAGAATAATGCTTCCTAACGGAACGCCAATATTCTTGGCAATGATCGAACACTTAGCCTTTAATAAGAAAAAAATGGGGTAGTCCCTGACCTCCGAAAGGGATTCATAATTTCCCTGCCCCTTGCTGATGACCAGTTCTGACGCTTGAAGCCGTTTCAAAAACTGCTGTGAACAACGTGAGAGAATAGTTCCCGGGGCATCGCAACCTGAAGAAATGATCTCAGCTACTTCTCCCAGCCCTGAATCCAGAGCATCTTCGAGAACGCAATCGTTGATTACCGGGGTTTCCCGGACTACAAAGGTGAAATGGTGGTCCCTCAACTGCTCGATCAGTACACGGTCAAAAACCGTTTCGCCGGCATTATCGCCCAAATAAAGGATATGCTTCGCTTTTTGTATTGATTCCATGAATTGGTCATAGTGGAAAATGGCAAAATCCTGTTTTAAAATGGCATTCAAATCCCTGCTTAGATCAAAATGGGGGTCCGCTCCAAAGTCAATAATGTTACCGGCGATTGCGATTCTCAAAGCCGTGAGCAGAGGATCGTGGGAACCCGATACCAGTTCTTTAAGCTGAGGGTAAAGGGCCATTGCTGTGCGGATATTCTCCGCTTTTGTTTCGCGGAAGGGATCATCAACCCCAGTAATCTTCCTGACTACACGGTACACTTCCCGCCCTATCTCCGGGGGAGATGCGGTAAGGGAAATGCTGGGCATCAATTCGGCAACAGCATCCAGCACCTCACGTATCTTAGATTCATCGGTAGTAGCCTTTCGGGCAGCCAACAAGGCTTGCTGAAAAAAACAAGGGATACAATCCAGGTAGGTTTTCATATCTAATGCTCAGATCCTGGTCCGGGCAGATCGATGGTAAGGCAGGCTCCACAGCCAATTTTAATAAAATTCCCCTGCCACTTCTCCTCGAAAGCAGAGATAGCCTCTTTGCCGGTACAGTGACAAGGAGCTACCTTTACTACGCCCAATTCCTTCAAGTCCCCGAATATCCCCTGGAGCTGAACCGCAGTGTGGTTGAGCAGGTGAAAACCACCCAGCACCATGAAAACGGGCATAACGAATTCTTGCTTAACATTGCGAGTGATATTTACAATGCCGGGATGACTGCACCCTGTTACTAAAAAGATTCCAGCGCCGGATTTTAGCACAAGGGACTGTTCGACAATGTCAATACCTAAATTTCCGGTAGTAAATATATTATCACAGATTATCTGTGATTTGTCAACTATTATTAACTCTGCTCCTGCGTTTATTATAAGTTCCCTGGTCTCCTGCGTGGTTGATCCGGGCACCCATACCTGAACCCTGCTATTAAGGGTAAGGAAATCCTTCAATCCCCCGGTATGGTCCCAGTGATCATGGGAAATAACAATAATATCGACATTTTCGGGGTCTTTGCTTAGCTTCTTCATATTGCTCATCAATATCCTGCCACTGGCGCCGGTATCGAAGAGAATGGTTTTGGAGAACCCCTCAAGCAAACAGGAAAATCCCCACTCCGGCTGAAGCTCTGGATAAAGGGAAACATTGTCTACCAGAATAGTAAGGGTCGCCATTACTGTGCCCTCCTTTCGTTTTTAACTGGAGTAAGGACAGGTCCCGGTGGGACAGGATGAACTTGAACTGCCGCTATCATTCTTGACAGCAAAGGCGGAGAGTTTGCGAACTATCTTTGGGCTTCCGCAATGGATACATTTAGGTTCATTGTTCTCGCTGGTATTTCTGATCAGCAATTCAAATTGCTTCCCGCAGTCCTCACATTGATATTCATAAATAGGCATTACTTCCTCCCTGAAATAATTTTGTTATTCTTCACTCTCCATTATTTTATCGACTATTTTCTGGAATGCCTTGGCCGCTTCGGATTCGGGATGACCAAGTATAAAGGGTTGCCCGGAATCCCCTGAAGCTACAATAGAAGGCTCCAAAGGAATTTTGCCTAAGAAATTAATACCCATTTTTTTGGCTGTGACAAGCGCACCCTCACCCTTAAAAATATCAATCTCTTTGCCGCAATGAGGACATTTAAAGCCACTCATGTTCTCCACAATGCCCAGTATCTTGAGATCTAATTTCCGGGCGAAGTTGATAGCTTTTCTGGAGTCCAGAAGGGCTACATCCTGGGGGGTTGTCACAACAAGTGCGCCGGTAGATGGTATCAACTGAGCTACAGAAAGCGGCTCATCTCCCGTGCCCGGCGGTGAATCAATGATCAGCCAGTCCAGGTCTCCCCATTCTACATCCTGCATAAATTGCTGAATGGCTTTCATCTTCAGTGGCCCACGCCAGATAACAGGCAGATCCTCATGTTCCAGAAGAAAGGCCATGGATACCAGCTTAAGGTTAGGAGTGATGCTGACCGGATTCACCCGGTTGTTCTTGGATGGTAGCATGCGTGCCTTCTCTACTCCAAGCATTTTGGCTAAGTTGGGGCCATGGATATCAACGTCCACAATCCCAACCTTGAAACCCTTCTCGCTTAAAGCTATGGCTAAATTGGCAGCAACAGTGCTTTTCCCTACTCCACCCTTTCCACTGAAAACCATTACCCGGCGTTTTATTTTGCCCAGGGTCTCATCCAGGGAGTTCGTGTTTTCCTTTTCACTCATCCTAATTCTCCTTTTTGCCAGACGTTTTTACAGGATAGAAAGATATGATAGCCCCGACAACTGGGACATTGAAGAGGCCAGCTCTTATTGTAATCAATATCAATCATTTCATTACAGTCCTCACATCTCAGAAAAAACAGGGAGGGGTCGAATTTCCCCCCCTCGATCTTAAGGGCCGCACCATCCACCAGACATTCCACTAATTTCTTCCGGGCTGATAACAATATTCTTCCCAGTGTCTGACGGGAGATCCCCATTCGAAGGGCGGCATCTTCCTGATATAATCCCTCATAGTCAGCTAACCGCAACGCCTCAAATTCATCGATAGTAAGATTGACCAGTTTCAGTAACCGTATCGGTATCCCGGTTGGTTTGAAAATTTCCACTCCGGGTAGCTGGTTTACCCTTCGGTATTTTAGAGGCCTTACCATAATTATCTTCCATTTTTGGTTATTAGCATATGCTCATAAATTACGATAAATAAATTTAATGTCAATATGTATTTTCGATATTGTTATCAGATTTTTTTAATTGATTTGCAAATGAACCAATTTTATTTACCCCTTTTTTAGCATGCAAAAAAAATAAAAAAAGGCTTGCCAAAATTTAATATCTATTTATCATTCAATACCATTTTTTTATTTAGGGCTTATGGTACTTTATACAAGAAAGGGACCTCGATGAATCAAAAACTCTCAGAGCATATTATGGGATTAATAAAAAGCGCTTCGACCGATCTTCCTCCGGATGTGGAGCAGTCTTTGGTGGATGCGCGCGACCGGGAGCTGGAGGGGAGTATGTCCTTCAGCGCTTTTGATGCAATTCTTGAAAACACAAAGATGGCCCGGGAATTTACAACCCCTATATGTCAGGACACCGGTTCTTTGCTGTTCTATATTGATGTTCCGGTTGGCACTGATACAGATCCCCTGAAGCGTTCTATTCAGATCGCTGCGGATCGTGCGACCCGGGAATATCTGCTCAGACCCAATGCTGTGGACCCGATAACCGGCAAGAATTCCGGTAATAATATCGGGTTGAACGCCCCCTATTTTCATTTTCATCAGTGGGAACGTGATGATTTCCGTTTTCGTCTGATGCTTAAGGGTGGGGGTTCCGAGAACGTGGGTACTCAATACAAGCTGCCTGATGCCGGTCTTCAAGCCGGTAGGGATCTCAAGGGGATAAAAAAGTGCGTGATCGATGCTGTTTTCAAGGCTCAGGGCAAGGGTTGCGCGCCGGGGATCATAGGTGTAGGCATCGGTGGTGACCGGGTATCATCCTACGAACTATCCAAGGAGGTTCTGCTTCGCAAATTCGGTGAGCGTTCCGAAGATCCGGTTTTGGCCGAAGCGGAAGTGGAACTCTTTAACCAGTTAAACGCCCTGGGTATTGGTCCTATGGGATTCGGCGGTAAAACTACTGTATTAGAGGTTTTTTGCGGGAAATACCATCGGCATCCAGCCACATTCTTCGTGACCATCTCATATATGTGCTGGGCTTGCCGGAGAAAAACTTTGATCTTAAGCAAAGGGGATTTCGACAATGATTAATTTAAAGACCCCCATTTCTGAAGAGGATATCCGAAAGCTAAGATGCGGCGATGTGGTAGGGCTTTCCGGTATCATAGTTACCGCCCGGGATGCCGGCCATAAACTAATGGTTGAAGAACGGCCTCAGTTCCTGGATGAGTATCTCAATGGCGGCATCATTTACCATTGCGGACCGGTAGTAAAGAACGAGAATGGGGTTTGGAGTTTCGTCTCTGCCGGACCCACCACCAGCATCCGGGAAGAACCATACCAGGCTGCAGTGATCGAGAGTTATCATCTTCGCGGAATGATTGGCAAGGGGGGCATGGGGGCAAAAACTTTAAATGCCTGTCAGCATTTTGGGGCTTGCTATTTTCACGCCATCGGGGGCGCGGGAACCTTGATCGCCAAATCTGTCAAGGAGATCATCAATGTTTTCAAGCTCGAGGAGTTCGGAACTCCGGAAGCCTTCTGGGTATGCCGGGCTGAAAACTTTCCCGTCATTGTTACTATGGATAGCCAAGGCGAAAGCCTCCACGAAAGGGTGGAGAAGGAGACAGCCGAAAATTATCAACGCATTTTATCATCCATAACTGCTTAACATAGAGGTGCAATATGAGTAACGAAAAAAGCGTAATGGAGAGGATCGCAGAAGCCAATAAACCGGTAACTGCCGGTGTTGATGAAAAAGATATAAAGCACTGGGTGACTATTCGTATCATGGGCAAGGCGTATCGGGTGCCCTCCGACCTGACCATCCTGACCGCTATGGAATTCGCAGGATACCGTTTTGTCCGCGGTGTAGGCTGCAGGCAGGGGTTTTGCGGCGCATGCGGCACCGTTTACCGCAAAGAAGGAGAATATAAGCTTAAGACCGGTTTAGCCTGCCAAACAAGGGTGGAAGACGGGATGTACCTGGTTCAAATACCCTTTTCACCCGCCCAAAAAGCAATCTATGACATAAAGAAGGAACGCTATAATGTTTCCACTATCCTGAAATACTATCCGGAAGTGGCCAAGTGCGTTTCCTGTAATACCTGCACTAAGGCCTGTCCTCAGGATATCGAGGTTATGGATTATGTGCAGGCTGCTCTGCGGGGAAATTATGAAAAAGTTGCCGAGACCTCTTTCGACTGTATCAGATGCGGTTTATGCGCCATGCGCTGCCCGGCGGAGATAGTACAATACGACATCGGGCAATTAGGCCGCAGAATGTATGGCAGATACGGTATGGATAAACCTGACCATCTTAAAATAAGGCTCAAGGAGCTTGAAGAAAAGAAGTTCGACCCTGAACTGGATAAACTGGAGAAAGCTACTAAGGAGGAACTGGTCAAGTTTTACGCCGCCCGGGAACGGGAAAAGGATTAGAAACAATCACGACCCTTTAAATATCATAGGAGCATAATATGGCTGAGAAATATATTGACGGTTACCCTGAATACATGCATAAGCTCATTCAGAAAGTCCATCAAACCAGAGCCAAGCGCAAGGACTTTGTTCCTAAAGCGCTGACTCCTGAGGGTAGAGAGGATGTTCTGCAATTCCACCCCGATTATGCCAAGGGGGGCAAGCGGAACCTTATGGTAGGATTGAATAAGGGCGATATCGTCCCGGACGAGATAGCAAATCTTCTGGAGGCTTATCCCCTGATTGAAAAGGGCGATATTGATCTTTCCAAAGCGGATTATTCTCCGGAGATCCTTATCATTGGTGGTGGTTTAGCGGGTACTTCGGCAGCTATCTGGGCCAATGAAATGGGGGTGAAAGCGGAAAATATCCTGCTTACCAACAAACTCAGGCATGGCGATGCTAATTCCATTATGGCTGAGGGTGGCACTCAGGCGGCGGATCGTGAGCCCGATTCCCCGGCAAAACACTTTATAGATACTATCGGCGGCGGACACTTTACAAACAAACCAGACGTAGTCCGGGCGCTGGTGACCGATGCTCCGATTATAATGGACTGGCTTTGTGAGTTGGGTGCTATGCTGGACAGGGAAGAGAACGGCGAATTCACCGAGAAATGGGGCGGAGGCACCTCGGTCAGAAGAATGCATTCCTGTAAAGACTATACCGGACTGGAGGAACTGCGTGTTCTTAAAGACGAATTCACGAACAGGTTGATCCCATCCATCGAGCATTTCCCGGTAATCGAACTGCTCACCGACGGCAATAAAGTAACCGGTGCGGTACTCTGGAACCTGGAAACCGGAGAGTACAAGATCGTCAAATCCAAAGCGGTTATCATGGCAACAGGGGGGTTTGGCCGGCTGCACATTCGGGGGTTCCCGACCACTAATCATTATGGCGCTACTTATGATGGAGTAGTGTTGGCCTACCGTGCCGGGGCAAAGCTGATCGATGCAGACACCGTGCAATATCATCCTACCGGAGCAGCCTATCCGGTACAAATCATCGGTTTTCTGCTCACCGAAAAACTCCGCGCTACCGGCGCTCAACCTGTCAACAAGGATGGTGAGGCATTTGTATTCCCCCTGGAACCACGTGATGTCGAGGCCTCGGCCATTATCAAGGAATGCTACGTTAGGGAGAATGGTGTAATCACACCTACCGGCCTGCGGGGCGTCTGGCTTGATACCCCCCTTATTGACCTTAAAAATGGCGAGGGGTTTATAGATAAATCATTCCCCGGCATCAAAAGGATGTATGAACGCTTTGGCATCGATATACGTAAAAACCCAGTACTGATATTCCCAACACTGCATTATCAGAATGGCGGGATAGAAATAGATCCATGGTCTCATACCAGCCTGGAAGGCCTGTATGCTGCCGGAGAGGTTGCCGGCGGGATACATGGGAAGAACCGCTTGATGGGCAATTCTACCTTGGGCACTATGGTATTTGGAAGACGGGCCGGAATTGATGCAGCTAAGTTCGTGCAAACCCAAAAGAGTTGGGGAAAACTCACCCTGGATCATCTTGATGTATATGTTCAAATGCTCAAAGCCGCTAATATCAAACCGGAAAGAAGGGCTCCGATTATCCTCCCTGAATACCGGGGAAAGGCAGCGTTGGCCAGAATGATCGACGTCTTTTGATAAAAGGAACAGCGACATGAAAGTTAAATTAAAAATTGATAGGGAGGAAAGTCTTCGCGAGAAGGTTGAAGAGCTTAGCGGGGAAAATCTTCTCAAATGCTACCAATGCGGAAGGTGTTCCGGAGGTTGCCCAAGTATTGCCAGCATGGATCTTATCCCCAATCAGGTCAACAGGTATATTATGCTGGGATTGGACGAGGAGGTTTTAAACTCAAAGACTATCTGGGCTTGCGCATCTTGCTTTACCTGTTCTCAACGCTGTCCCAAAGGTGTCAATCTTCCAAAGATAATGGAATCCCTCCGCCAGATACGGATCCGCAAGAACGTTGATATAGTTAGCGTGGATGAGCTGACGCCCAAAGAAAGAATGGAACTTCCCACCATAGCGCTGGTGAGTTGTTTAAGAAAAATGTCAAGTTAAGAAAATAGGTGGACTCATGGAAATACCATATTATCCGGGTTGTACATTAAAGACCACAGCCAAGAACTTCGACGATTCTGCCTTTGCAGTATATAAAAAGCTGGGTATCGAACTTAAGGAGTTGCCCCGCTGGAATTGTTGCGGAACGGTTTATTCCCTTACCTCGGACGACCTGATGCATCATCTTGCGCCGATCAGAAACCTTATCCGGGTTGAAGAACAGGGTGCCGATCAGGTGGTTACCCTGTGCAGCATGTGCTATAATACACTAGCCCAGTCCAATCTGCGGATTCAACAAAACGAGGAAGAACGGGATAAATTGAACGAATTTATGTACAAGGAAAAGGTTAAATATGATGGGAAGGTCAAGGTTCTGCATGGATTAACCGTGCTTCGGGACATGGTCGGGTACGATAAAATAAAATCCCAGATCAAAAAACCTTTGGATGGTTTAAAAGTGGCCGCCTATTACGGTTGTTTATTGCTCCGGCCGAAAGAGGTGTGTATTGATGATCCCGAAAGCCCAACCATAATGGAAGACTTGATCCGTACTACTGGCGCGGAAGCGGTGCCATTCCCTTATGCTAACGAATGCTGCTGCTCCTACGAGACCGTGAGCAACAAGGATATCGTGATCGAGCGTACCCGGATGATCACCCAATCCGCGCAAGCCTATGGCGCTGATGTGATTATCACCAGTTGCCCATTGTGCGAATTCAATCTCGATAACCGCCAGAAAGAGGTCCGTAAAAAATATCCGGACCACGTTGATATCCCTGTTCTTTATTATACACAGTTATTGGGTAAGGCACTCGGGCTACCCCTTAAATCCTTAAGGTTTGATCTCAATTATATTAACCCCAGGGAATTATTCAAATGAAAAATAACGATCAGAGAATTGGCGTTTTTGTCTGTCATTGCGGGAGCAATATAGCCGCAACTGTGGACGTTAAAAAGGTGGTCGAGGAGATTAAAAACTATCCTGGAGTTGAGCATTGCGAGAACTATGTTTATATGTGTTCAGAGCCTGGTCAGCAATTAATCCGGGAGAAGATCCGGGAGAAAAATCTGAATGGGATAGTAGTCGCAGCTTGCTCCCCCACCCTGCATGAATTGACCTTTAGGCGCGCTTGTGAAGCGGAGGGCGTGAACCCTTTCCGTTTTGAAAGCGCTAACATCCGGGAGCATTGTTCATGGGTTCATCATGATATTTCCTCTGCCACCAGTAAAGCGGTCAAGATCGTACAGACCATCATCGAAAAGGTCAAGCAGAACGAGAAACTTACCCCTATAAGCATCCCCGTAACCAGAAAGGCGCTGGTGATCGGCGGTGGGATCGCGGGAATTCAAGCCAGCCTGGATATAGCGAACTCCGGTTACGAGGTGATATTGGTTGAAAAGGAATCCTCCATAGGGGGACACATGATCCAGCTTTCCGAGACCTTTCCCACCCTGGATTGTTCGCAATGCATCCTGACCCCTAAAATGGTGGAGGCCGGTCATCATAACAATATCAAGCTTTATTCCTATTCTGAAGTAGAAGATGTTTCCGGCTATGTAGGCAATTTTAAGGTCAAGATCAAGAAGAAACCGCGGTATGTGGATTATGAAAAATGTACCGGTTGCGGTGATTGTATGACCCATTGCCCTGTTCACTACAAACCGCATATACAGCCCAAGCCGGAATATAGCAAGCAGATCGAACCCAGGTTGAAGAAGGAAGTGGACCAGATCTTAAAGAATTACCTTCCCGCTCAGGAGGGGAGTCAGGACAAGGAAATGCTGGTACTAATCCTTCAGGATATCAATCTAAAATATAACTATCTTCCCGAACAGGCCTTGAAATATGTATCGGAAAGGTTATCGGTATCTTTGCCCCAGATTTATCATGTCGCTACCTTTTATACAGCCTTCAGCTTAACCCCCAGGGGCGATCATTTGATCCGGGTATGCACCGGTACCGCCTGTCACACCCGGGGTGCATTGAAAATTCTCGATGAATTTCAAAGACAATTAGAAATCAAGCCCGGAGAGACTACTCCGGATAATAAATTTACACTGGAAACTGTAGCCTGTCTGGGTTGCTGCGCTCTGGCTCCGGTAGCTGTGATAGATGATGACTACTTTATGATGACCCCCAAAAAGGTGGGCGAGCTGTTGAAAAAATACAGTAAAATATAGCCAATATCTTCAATTAATGCAGAGGTAAAAATAATGCCCCAATTAAAAAGCATAAAAGCGCTGGAAGATTTAAGGAATAAACTTAACAAGGATAAAGATCCCCAGAAGCCCTGTATTGCCCTTTGCGCAGGAACAGGCTGTATTGCCCTGGGCGCTCATAAACTGGTAGAGACCTTTAAAAAGGAATTAAAACAAAGGAAATTGGACCGGAAGGTTGACCTGCTGGTTACCGGTTGCCATGGCTTTTGCGAACGTGGAGTAATTGTAGTTGTCCGGCCGGAAGGGATCATGTATCAGCGGGTGCAGGAAAATGACGTTTCGGAGATCATTGAAACCACCATAATGAAAAATGAGATTATCGAAAGGCTTCTGTACGAGGATCTATCTACGGGCGAAAAGATCATTTTTGAAAAGGACATCCCTTTTTACAAGCACCAACAGCGATTGGTCTTTGGCAATAACAGCAGAATTTCCCCTGTTTCCATAGAGGATTACATTGCTATTGGTGGCTATACGGCATTGGCGAAGGTACTTTCGGGCATGGATCCGGATGAGATAATTGAGATTATCAATAAATCGGGTTTGAGGGGCCGCGGCGGCGGAGGCTTCCCCACCGGCCGTAAATGGCAATCCTGCCGGGACGCCGAAGGTGAAACCAAATATGTCATTATAAATGCCGACGAGGGTGATCCTGGAGCCTATATGGACCGCTCCCTCCTGGAAGGCAATCCCCACTCTGTTCTGGAAGGATTGATCATTGGCGCTTACACTATAGGTTCTCATGAAGGTTATATTTACGTCCGCCAGGAATATCCATTGGCATTGAAACACTTTACCATAGCTTTAGAACAAGCCCGTGAATATGGGCTGCTCGGAAACAACATAATGGGCTCCGGCTTTAATTTTGATGTTAAAGTAAACAGGGGTGGAGGAGCATTTGTCTGTGGTGAATCGACTGCGCTGATGGCCTCCCTGGAAGGAAAGGTAGGAGAGCCTCGATCCAAGCATGTTCATACTGTTGAGAAAGGTCTTCGGGATAACCCTACCACACTGAATAATGTTGAAACCTGGGCGAACGTTCCCTTGATCATTAATAATGGCTGGGAATGGTTCACCGGTATCGGAACCGAAAGGAGCAAGGGTACAAAGATATTTTCTCTGGTAGGCAAGGTCAATAATTCAGGTTTAGTGGAAGTACCCATGGGTGTCAGTCTTCGAAAGATAATCTACGATATTGGGGGTGGGATCATCGGCAATAAGCCTTTCAAGGCTGTTCAAACCGGGGGTCCTTCCGGTGGTGTAGTGCCGGCAAGCCTGCTGGACCTCCCCGTTGATTTTGAGCGTCTCACCGAAGCAGGTTCCATGATGGGGTCCGGCGGCATGATCGTTATGGACGAAAATAACTGCATGGTGGACATAGCCAAATACTTTGTTAATTTTCTGAAGGATGAATCCTGCGGGAAATGTACCTCCTGCCGGGAAGGCTTGATCCAGATGTACGAAATCCTTAACGATATCACCGAAGGCCGCGGACGGGAAGGAGATATTGAATTGCTGGAGGATTTAAGCTGGATATTGGATGAGACTTCTCTTTGCGCGCTGGGCTCTTCGGCTTCCAATCCGGTCAAGTCATCCCTGCTCTATTTCCGGGATGAATATGAAACCCATATCAGGGACAAAAAATGCCCCGCTAAAGTCTGCAAAGCCCTCATCACTTATACAATAGACCAGGAAGCCTGCACCGGTTGCACACTCTGCCTCCGGCAATGCCCCAATAATGCGATCAGTGGCGAGGTGAAGAAACCCCATCAGATAGACCAGGGTAAATGTATTAAGTGCGGAATATGCTTTGATGTTTGCAAATTTAACGCCATAATAGTCGAATAATGCTCTAAACTTATTTTATTGGAATTTATTGGAGGATAAATGGACAAGTTAATTATAGATGGCATAGAAGTTGACCCGGATCCTTCCAAATCTATCCTGGAAGTAGCCCGGGAGCTTGGGATACATATCCCCACATTATGCTATCATCCTTCATTACCGGCACATGGAGCCTGCCGGATTTGCATGGTAGAGACTATCTGGAAGGGCCGTTCCACCCTGCATCCTGCCTGTACCTTCCCCGCCTGGGAAGGGGAAGTACGCACTAATTCCGAAATGGTCCGGAAAGCCCGGAAGATTCTGCTGGAATTAATGTTGGCTGAAGCCCCGGATGCAGTGGAGATACAGGAATTAGCCAGGGAATACGGGATAGAGAAAACCAGATTCAGGATTAAAAAAGAGCGTGAAGAAAACCGGTGTATCCAATGCGCGCTTTGTACACGTTTCTGCGAGGAAGTTATGCATATTGGAGCTATCGGATTCAAGGGGCGCGGTTACCGCAGGGAATTAACCACCCCATTTGACGCAAATTCAGAAATATGTTCTTCCTGCGGCGCCTGTGAATTTATATGCCCTACCAATGCTATTCAGCTAAGCAAGATAACGGACCGCAAGCCGGAACCACTGTTATCCGAATATGAAGCCGGTTTAATGAAACGGTCGGTTATCAACATTCCGTTTGCTCAGGCTATTCCAAATAAACCTGCTCTATCACCGGAATACTGCATGCATTTTCTCAATGATGGCTGTGGTGTATGCCAGACCGTTTGCGGCCCTCAGGCTATTTCCTTCGACCAGAAAGAGGAGTTCGTGGAGGAAGAGATTGGAGCCATAGTGGTTGCTACCGGATATGACCTTTATCCGATCTTAAATTTTAACGAGTATGGCGGTGGAAAATATAAGAATGTTCTGGACGGCCTGCAGTTTGAAAGGCTTTTATCCGCATCGGGACCGACCAGCGGGAAAGTCCTTCGTCCCTCTGACGGCAAGGAACCCAAAAGGGTCGTCTTCGTTTCATGTGTTGGTTCCCGGGACCCTGAAAATCATTTCCCATATTGCTCCAAGATATGCTGTATGTATTCGGCCAAACATGCCATGCTTTATAAACATGCTGTTCATAATGGTGAAGCAATAATATTCTATATCGACATCCGTTCCGATGGCAAGGGTTATGAGGAGTTTGTTACCCGTGCACAGGAGGAAGAGGGTGTAAAGTATATCCGGGGTAAGGTTTCCCGAATTTACGAGAATCCTGATAGCGGTTTAACGGTAATGGGTGCGGATACATTGACCGGTCAACAATTAGAGGTAGAAGCTGATTTGGTTGTGCTTTCCATGGCTGTGGTTCCTACTCATGGAGTAAGCGACCTGATCCGTAAACTAAAAATCCAGACGGATGCTCACGGGTTTTTGACCGAGGCCCATCCCAAGCTGAGGCCGGTAGAGACTTTAACCGGTGGATTTTTTCTGGCCGGTACCGCTCAAGCACCAAGGGATATTCCTGATACTGTTGCCCAGGCCAGCGGCGCTGCGGCAAAGGTGATCGCCATGTTCTCCGGTTCGGAGATACATAAAGAGCCGATTATCGCCTGGGTTGACCCGGACCTCTGCAGCGGATGCCAGATCTGCGTTCCCCTATGTCCATACAGCGCAAGGGAATATGATGAATCAGATAATATCGTTATCGTAAATGAAGGCCTTTGCGAAGGATGCGGCTCCTGTATAGTTGCCTGTCCCAGCGGCGCTGTCCAACAAAGAAACCTGGAGGACAACCAGATCATGAAGATGGTAAAGGTGGTCCTGGATTAAAATAAACGATAATAAGGAATTAAAAATAATATATATCCATATATAAATAGAATACATTTTTTTTTACTTGACTTAAGATTTTGGATAATTTAAATTTCGGTTCAACATTTTTAAGGAGGTTTAAATGAGTAAATTAGCTATTGTAGTAAACCATGACGATCCCGGTAGTGTTTTCCCTGCTTTTATTCTGGGTTCATCTGCGGTGGCTTCAGGCGATGAAGTAATCATGTTTTATACTCCAGGCGGCAGTTTAGCCCTGAAAAAAGGGGTTCTGGAAAACATGTCCGGTAAGGGCTTGCCAGTGATGTCAGAGCTGGTAGAAGGCTATCAGCTACTCGGCGGCAGAATTATGGCTTGTGAATTATGCTTCGAAGCCAAAGGTTTTACCCATGAGGACCTTCGCGATGGAATCGAGGTTGTAGGCGCTACTACATTTATCAGTGAAATAAAAGATTATGATTTAGCTTTTACATTCTAATCATTTATCACCTTGATGAAAATTAAAAAAGTAAAATAAGCAAACACAATAAAATCATTTAATCACAAAAAAGGAGGACTTATAATGGCTACTCATACCCTGGATACCCTCGGTTTAAAATGCCCCCAACCAATCTTAAAGGTTGCCGCATTAGCTCCTAAATTGCAGGCAGGCGATATTTTGGAAATAAGCGCTGATTGTCATTCTTTTCCTAATGACATTAAAGCCTGGGCAGCCAGAACTGGCAAAACTTTATTATTCTGCACAGATGAGGGCGGAGGCAAATTCAAAGCCCAGATCCAGTTCTAAATAGTCGTTTAATCACATTTGTTGAGTTGTTTATGTAAGTGTCTGTTATTCGTTCACATTTAGCAAAGAAGTAAACAACTATGAGCGAAGATTTTACCCCCAATATAGTTGGGTTTTTATGTAATTGGTGTACCTATGCCGCTGCTGACCTGGCGGGTTCAACGAAGCTTAAAATAAAACCATCCATCAATGTAATCAGGGTGATGTGCTCCAGCAGGATCGATCCTAATCTGGTATTAAGCTCCTTCTTGTGGGGAGCTGACGGTGTATTGGTTGCTGGTTGCCATCCCGGTGATTGCCACTATGAAAAAGGCAATTATTATACCCGAAGACGTTTCGCTCTTATGAAAAAGGTTCTGGAGTCCTTAAGTATAGATCCTGAGCGCTTGCAATTGGCCTGGGTGTCAGCTTCGGAGGGTCAGAGATATCGTGATGTGGTTAACACCTTCACCGATAAGATCCAGAAAATGGGACCCAATCCGATGCGGAAAGACCCTGCTGTATAGTAGAAACATTTAAAAAATGAATACTAAAATGGCTGAACAAACAAACAATAATGTTTTGGTTATTGGCGCTGGAGTGGCGGGAATCGAAGCCAGTTTGCTTCTGGCAGAGGCCGGGAAAAAGGTTTACCTGGTTGAGAAGGAACCGCTTTTCGGGGGCCAAGTAATCAAGTACGAAGAAGTTTTCCCAAATATGGAATGCTCAACCTGTATGATCGCTCCCAAACAGCAGGATGTCCTGCAGAATCCGGATATCGAGTTACTTACCCTGACCGAGGTCCAGGAAGTAAAAGGGGAAGCGGGTAATTTTTCAGTATTGTTAAAAAGAAATCCCCGTTATGTTTCCGAGGTCAACTGTATCGGTTGCGGTGCTTGCTATGAACCCTGTCCGGTTAGCCTGGATAACGAATTCGAAGAGAACCTGATACAGAAAAAAGCCATATACATCCCATGCTCCGGAGCTCTTCCTAACGTTCCGGTTATCGATCCCCATTATTGCACCCGATTGAGCGGAAAGGATGACTGTCAGGCCTGCAAGGACTCCTGTATGTTTGAAGCTATTGAGTATGATCAGAAGGAAGAGTATATGGAGATCAAGGTAGAGGGGATCATAGTTGCTACCGGTGCCTCCGTATGCGACCTGAAGGAGCTTTCACAATATGCTTTCGGGAAGGTCCAGAACGTTTATTCCGCTCTGGAATTTGAACGCTTATTTGCCAAAAATGGCCCTACTGAGGGAGCGGTTACCCTCCGGGACGGAAGCACTCCCGAATCGGTGGCCATTGTCCATTGTGTTGGGCGAAAAGAGCTGGGCTACTGCTCTGCTGTTTGCTGCATGTATGCCGTTAAATTCGCCCATTACCTTAAACATTGCCTGCCTAAAGCGAAAGTCTCGCACCTCTATTATGATCTCTGTGTTCCCGGAAAATCTTACCAGAAATTCCATAAAAAAGCGGTCGATGAGGGCGCTAAATTTATCTATGCCGGCGATGTTTCTGTCTCTGGAAACGGAAATAAAGTGACAATAAATTATAAAAACGACAGCAATAAGGAAGAGTCCTTAGAAGCAGACATGGTTATCCTTGCCCAATCAATCAAAAATGGAAAGGATACCGAGAGTTTAGCTAAAATATTGGGTATTTCCCAGGATAACTATGGATTCTTTCTGTCCAGGGAGGATGATTTAGAGCCTGTTGCTACTGACAAGCCCGGTATTTTCGTTGTGGGAACTGCCGAAAGTCCCAAGGACGTTCCCGATTCTATTGCTCAAGCTCAAGCAGCAGTGGGAAAGGTTCTTTCTATTAGTTAGTGGTTGTCTTTTAAAATATTTTTGTTGGAGGCAAAATGAGCGAAAGAATTGGTGTCTATATTTGCGAGTGTGGACCTAATATAGGAGATGCTATTCATATTGATCAGGTTATTTCCGCGATCGAACCCATGGCCAATGTAGCCACGGTAAAACGGCATAAATTATTATGTTCCGGCGATGGCCAGAATTTCCTGGTAGATGAGATTAAAAATGAGAACCTCACCCATCTTGTAGTGGCAGCATGCTCTCCAAAAGACCATGAGATCACTTTCATGAAGGTAAGCGTCCGTGGCGGAATCAATCCTTATCTAAGTCAGGTTGTAAATATCAGGGAGCATTGCGCCTGGATATTTGAGGATAAAGAAATAGCTACCCAAAAAGCCATCAAGTATATCAAGGCGGGTATAGAGAGGGTTAGATTGCATAAACCCCTGCTTAAAAAAGAACTGGATATGAATCCCGACGTTGTCGTGGTTGGGGGAGGTATTGCAGGCATTGAATCTGCTCTCTCACTGGCCGGTCCCGAGCGCAAGATATATCTGATCGAGAAAGAATCCGAACTGGGCGGCAAAGTACTCAAATACCGGGATATTATGAAGCATTCCGGATTCAACCTGGAGATGATCGATAAAAAAATCGAAGCCCTTAACAATAATTCCCAAATAGAAATCCTTACAAACACTTCTGTTGATAGGGT
>JAFGGQ010000177.1 GCA_016930435.1 bacterium | reverse complement strand
TATTTGGTCAAGCATATATTATTATTATTGTGATTTCCATTTGATGCTGGCTCATGTTTCGGAGTCAGCCATTGGGCTTTATCGCAAAATTAATATCATTTTAATTTCCGGGAGATGTTTAAAACTCCATAATAATGCCGCCCACAAACATCCGGCCCCTTTGATAAACGGTATCCACGGTCCCGTCCGAATTCCGCTGGTACCACCAGATATTCTTGCGGTTAAAGGCGTTATCCAGTTCAAAGTAGGTAAATAGGGTCCATTTTCCGTAATACCAGCGGGATTGAATATGGAGGTCAAGATTAATATACTCGGGCATTCGGGCTTGATTATAAGGTTCTCCGGGGTCCACAACCCAAAGACGGTGTTCAGGGCGATATGTAGGTTCGGTGTAAGGACGTCCACCCAGGTAGCGGAATCGGAATGAGTATTCGCTCTCATCAGAAGGGGTACCGGGTATCCAGGAAAGTGGTCCCCACCACCATTTTGACTTGAGGTTATGATACCACTCGTATTGCATGAATTCCTGGCGGTAGCCCATAATAAAAGTTGCTACGTGTCCATAATCAAAGGATTTGGGATATTCCCCGTAGGGGCAAACCAGGGAGTCCGGGCAATTTGTTGCCCGGGGATCCCTGTTGACAGCTTTTGAATAAGAGTAGGAAAGGGTGCCCCAAAGATTCTCCTTTACCTTTTTCTGAAGAAAGATTTCTATCCCCTTGGCATAACCTTTTACCGCATTTACAAAATATATATCCTCATCATAGGGGTCTTCGGTTAGTTGGCTTCTCGTTGCGGGATAGTCATGATAGCTTTTATAATAAGCCTCCAATGTTCCACGGACATCTTCAGCGAAGAGATGATCGATACCCGCTACATATTGGTCTGAATAATAATGATCAAGCGTAGTGCCTCTTCCGTTAAAAGCCAGCATATACCAATCCGGAGGCTGATAATGACGTCCGTAAGCTACTGATAGACCGGTGCTGGCCAGCAGATTATAGGTCAGGGACAACCTGGGCGAGAAGTAGTAGTTCCGGGTAAATTCTAATGCGTCCAGACGGACACCCGCATTCAACCTGAATAAGGCTCCAAAATAGTGCTTATACTGCAGGTAACCCCCGTACTTCAGGGAGTGTTCTATAACCGTATCCTGTTCGCCGTATATATAACCGGTACTCCCGATAATGGAATCTGTACCGGGTTCATAAATGAAGAGGGTATCCTCTTTATCGAAATAGTCATAATCAAAATGGTTGTACTTTAAGTATGCTCCGCCGGAGAGCTCGTTCCGGCGGAATGGGAACATTGTCCAGTCGCTTTTCAGGGTAGTGGTTCTTTCTGTGGAATAATTATGAAACCATTCTTCTTTTTTCAAAGAATCGGTGACCGATTCATTCCAGTTGTTTTCGGTACTGGAGAGGGTGAAGGTAGCGAAAGCATTTTTCATTACAACCTTAAGGTTTATGCCCAGCGCATACTGATCGGTCTGAGAATCGGCATACCAATCCAGATCGCTGCCGGCCTGCTCTTCCTCCCGTGCGTCCACCTCTATCCAGTCCCGGGCATATAAGCTGAAGAAGGAGAGTTTAAGGCGCGTGTTGATATCGTAAACAATTTTAGCCTGTGTATTCCAGTATTGCGGGATGGCGGTCAGTCCCCATGTGGACGCAATGAGGTCCAGGAAGCTCCGGTGCCCGGCCAGCATATAGGAACCTTTCTTATTGAGAAATGGGCCTTCAATATTACCTCCTGCTCCGTGCATGCCCAGGTCGAATTTTAGATGAAATTTATCCCGGAGTCCTTCGCGGAGGGTGATGTCCAGTACGGAGGATGCTTTATCGCCGTATTTAGCGGGGAAGGCTCCGGCAATAAAATCCACCTCACTAACGAAGTCGGTATATATAGCGCTTACCGGACCGCCGCCGGCGCCCTGCGTAGCAAAATGATTGGGATTAGGAATCTCGATATTGTCCAATACAAACAAATTCTCACCGTAATTTCCACCCCTTACAATTATTTCATTATCCTGGTCACCGCTGGAAACTACAGAGGGAAGGGCTTGAACAGTACGCTGAATATCAAATGAAGCTCCCGGCTGAATAGCGATCTCCTCGTAGTCCATACTCCGGGCGCTTACCGGAGCGTCCCTGGGTTTCTCAAAATAGCTGGGCCTCACCACTACTACATCACCAACCGTAACCTCTTCCTCTAACTCTACATTTAGCACCGTGGGACGGTTCGGCTTTATCAACACACGGTTCTTGATCAATGTCTTGTAACCGATCATCGAATATTGAACATTATAGCTTCCTACCGGAAGGTCAGAGATCTCGTATCTCCCATCCAGATCGGCAGCGTCGCCGGATTGATGCTCCAGAAGTATAATGTTAACCCCTATTAAAGGTTTACCTGTAGCCTTATTGGTTACCTGGCCGGTAATGCTCCCTGTTTGGGCATAAATAAACGCAACATAACCCAGCAGAATTGTAAGTATAATCTTCACCATAAAAATCATTCGTCAGTTTAAGATAAAATCATTCTGAAGATTATATTTCGAGGGGAATAACGCAAGAATAAAATCTTAAATTTTGGGTTCATCTGCAATTTGGTTGGCTAAGATCATTAAAAATTTACAATAACCGTAGCGCCATTTTTTTTTGCAACTAATTCTTACACGAACATTATAATTAGACTTGATTTAGTTTTTAATTATTATATTATTAATACTTAATCAAACTACAGTCAATATTATAAGAAGGAGGGTTTTTAGATGGCAGAAGACAAAAAGAAATATACAACAGGATTTGGTGTACCCATTGATAATGACCAGGCAAGTAAAACTGTAGGCAAGAAGGGTCCGATTCTTATACAGGACACTCATTTTCTGGAGAAGATGGGTCATTTTACCCGGGAGCGTATTCCGGAACGGGTTGTCCATGCCAAGGGTGCGGGAGCCCACGGTTATTTTGAGGTGACCTCAGATGTAGCTCAATATACCAACGCTAAGTTTCTCTCGGAGGTCGGCAAGCGTACCGAGGTTTTTGCGCGTTTCTCGACTGTTGGCGGTGAAAAGGGCTCTGCAGATGCCGAACGGGACCCCCGGGGATTTGCAGTAAAATTCTATACCGAAGAGGGCAATTTCGATATGGCCGGAAATAATACCCCCGTATTTTTTATCCGTGACCCCCTCAAATTCCCCGATTTTATACATACCCAGAAACGTAATCCTGAAACCAACCTGAAGGACGCAAATATGTTCTGGGATTTTTTATCACTCACTCCTGAATCCGTTCACCAGGTTACCATTCTCTTCTCAGACCGGGGCACTCCCGCGACCTTCCGTAACATGAACGGTTATAGCGGACACGCTTTCAAGTGGTACAATTCAAAAGGGGAGTATTTCTGGGTAAAGCTCCATTTTAAGACCGAACAGGGGATCCGGAACCTTACCCGGGAAGAGGCTGATAAGATAAAGTCCCAGGATCCCGACCATGCTACCAGGGATCTATTCGAGGCTATCGAACGGGGAGATTATCCATCCTGGAGGGTAGAGATCCAGGTAATGACTCCCCAGCAAGCTAAAGAGTATAAATTTGACCCCTTTGATGTCACCAAGGTGTTGTTCCACGGCGATTTTCCGCCCATCACAATTGGCCGAATGGTTCTGGATCGTAATCCGGTGAACTACTTTGCGGAGGTAGAGCAGGCGGCTTTTTCGCCGGCAAACCTGGTACCGGGGATGGCTCCGTCTCCTGACCGCATGCTGCAGGGCAGATTGTTCGCATACCATGATGCCCATCTCCATCGACTGGGACCGAACTACCATCTCCTTCCCATAAACCGCCCAAAAGCGGCTGAGGTAAATTACTACCAACGCGACGGGATGATGAATTATGGCGATAACGGCGGCTCTGCACCAAATTACTATCCCAATAGCTTTGGAGGCCCTTCCCCAAACAACGAGATAGCGGAACCGCCGTCAGAATACTCCGGTACCGCTGCCCGTGAACCCTATGTCCTGACCGATATAGATTATTTCCAGGCCGGAGAACTCTACCGCCGGGTGATGTCCGAATCTGACCGGAAAAACCTTATAGGCAATATAACTACCCATCTCTGCAATGCTCAGAAACGAATCCAGTACCGCCAAGCAGCGATCTTCTATAAAGCCGATCCCGGATATGGCACCGATGTAGCTAATGGACTGGAATTGAAGATCGATGAAGTGAAAAAACTTGCTGAGATGACCCACGAACAAAGAGTAGAAGCCACCAAGCAGGGAACCTTTAATTAGAACCAACCTTAAATTCTTAACAAGAACAATCATCACTCAACAATACAGGAGAGGCAGCCATCCATTCATCCAGTGGCAGTTATGGTAAATTTCAAATAATACCATGCAATTAAATTGCATATAAACCCAACATTTAAACTTTAATCTGCAACCTCCAGATTTCCCCCGGATGAAACGTCAATAGTGATTTCCGCGCCGGCGGTAGTTGCAATTTCAATGCTTTTGCATTCAGCTTCATCATCGATCAGCGGGTAATAGGCAGTTCCGCCCGGGATCTGAACATCCGAAGTTAAGGTGGGAACGCTCATCTTATCCCAGTTGCAGGGGTCGAACCAATCGTTGCTGTATCCCAGCCAGGTCCAGATGCCTGGGGGGCCGCCGTAGCCCGAGGCGCCTTCCGAAAACTCCGCATAAAAATCGGTAAGTGATCCACCACTTTCAATAGAAGCATTGTAATAGGCTCCACCACCCGGATCAACGGTGGTAAGACTGTAGGAGTTATTGGCGGTACCCATCAGCATCAAGGTACTGGAACCGCACATCCCTGCCTGGGCGGCAAATCCTCCGGATGACATAAATGTTACATCCCCAAAATAGGAAGCCCACTGCATGACACCGTTCACGTTAAACTGAGCCAGGACAATGGCATAATCACCGGTGATGCTGGACTGATTATAACTTCCTGTTTTGCTCATCACCGGGAAGGCCGAGCTCCTGCTGATCCCCGCTATGTAAATATCGTCCATACTATTCAATCCCAGTCCCATGAAATCGGTACCATCACTGGTTCCGTTCCCTCCGCAATAGGTAGCCCATTTTCTTACCCCGCCATTTGAAAACTGGAGTATTACGCCGTCGCAAACCCAACTACTACCGGTTGACAATGTTGTCTTTACATAAGCGCCCCCTCCCGGATTATAGGTGGGGAAATTGGTGGTGTTTACCCTACCTGCCAGAAAAACATCGCCGTTGGAGGCTACTTTCAAATCCCTTATATCCTGCCATAAGACGCTGTTTGCGCTCAGGGAGCCGCCGTAAAGAGTGCACCAGTTCAAAGCACCAGAACTCAGAAATTTATATATGGATATCTTTCTGCCGCTGACACCGGTACCATCGATATAAGCGCCTCCACCCGGATTTACGGTTGTATAGGAGCTATGTGCATCGCTGGCGGCAAAAATATTATTACTGCCATCTATATCCACCGTTGAATTCACATTTCCGCAATAGGTGCCCGAAGTACCCTGACTGATGTAAGTGCTCCATTCCAGACCCAGGGAGGTGGAGAACCGATGCAGGGTGGGTACCCGGCTTTCTGCCGGTGAAGTTTTGTAATAATGAGAACCTCCCGGATTGGCAACGGGCATGGATGTCCATGATGGCGGGGTATAGGCCTGCCCCACAATTACCAGCTTATTGTTATTGTCAATGGCTAAGCCCTCCAGATCCAGCCCGGAGCTGGAAGCGCCCGAAGTACAGAACATGGTTGCCCATAAACGAACCCCGGATGAAGAGAACTTCAAAATGAAATTCCGGTTGTTGCCCTGGGCGCTCTCATAATATGCGGCGCCTCCAGGATTATACAGAGGGAATGAGGCAGGAGGGTCAGCATATACATAGAACACATGCCCTACTATATAAATGTTATTACTCTGATCGATCACCAGGCCCTGATTGGTAAAATTGGTGCTGGCGGCCTGACTGCTTGCATAATAGGTAGCCCATACAATCTGGCGGGAAGTATTGAATTTTTGGATAACCAACTGCAGGCCGGTGGACCCGGCTGTGCTTTGATAATATGCTCCCCCGCCGGGATTAATGGTAGGGAAGACCGTCCTGTTATATGTATCGAACACCATGAACATGTTTTCCTCTGAATCCCAAACCGGCCGGGTATAAGTAAAAGCGGCACTGGTAGTCCCATCATGAAAGTAGGTTGACCACACTAATGAAGGATCAATGATCAGTGGTTTTTCGTGGTCATAATCCTGTAAACGGAATTGTATCGTATCATTCGAAAGCACATATTCCGAGGGGATTTGGCCCCCTTCCTGAAAACAGGCTGGTTTCTGCTCCGTTATGATCCCCGGTAGGATATGAACATTGATATTTCCTTGTTTGTCCTGCTCCATTTTGTCATAGCCTTTGTAAGCGATCCTTATCTGATCCGGATCAGCCCCGGAAGCGACTTCAAAATCATATTTCAGCACCCCATTGTGAATGCGAAAGACCAGGTCAATTCCCGCATATATATTTTTGTATCTTATCCTTTCATATAGTATTACATCCCTGATGCCCTCGGGATAATTAGGATGATAATAGTGCCGTTTTTCCTGCTTTTCAAACTCACCGCCGGCATGGCTCAGATCGGCACCAGGGAAACACAAATCGACGCGATAAAGGTTGGTTTTAGCCCTAACCATTTCTTTTTCCAGGTTCCCTTCCGCTATTTGAGACATGATTCTCTCCCATTCCCCGGCAGAATAGGGGTTTTGCATTTTACCGGACATTATCAGATCCAATTTTGAGGCCTCAACCTGCCTGAAATATAATACTACTCCCTGCGGCGTGAAAAACAAATTTACCCCCGGAAAACCCGCCACAAATTGGACCTCCGGCCTCCCCTGTCCATCCTCATCATATATTTGCCCCCGATTCAATTCAAATCCACTGAAACCAGAGGTATTTATTCCATTGTAGAAGTTGGCAGGATATGCTGCAGCAATAAAACAGAATAATATCAAAAATGTAAGAAAATTACGGATTGCATTGTTCATTTTAATATTCCTTCGAATAACTTTTATTTATCTGAATTTATGCAAATATGATATTTTAATGGTTTGTTAGATTTATAAAATTGTTCTATTATTCCATTATTCCAATTATTATCTGTAACCCATCATTCCACCATACCCTCGATGCTTCGGGGCATCCGGCATTCTTAAACTATTCCAGTCTTTCCTTGATCTCATGGAGTTCGTCTTCAAGAAGGTAAATCTTTTCCATCAGGATCTTTTGCTCCGCCTGCTGTTCTTTTAACGCCTCGATCAGTAGGGCGACCATTACGGAATATCTTATGGATTTATAGCCATCTTCATCCGTATTCACTACCTCCGGCAGGATTTTTTCAACATCCTGCGCTATCAAACCCAGCTGCATATCCTCTCCCATTTTTTCTTGATTCCACTCAAAGGTGATTCCCTGCAGGGCTAGCGCCTTTTCAAGGGCATTTTCGATGGGTTGAACATTTTTCTTGAACCGGGCATCTGAAGTTTCATTAATCCCATCGGATTTAATCCGTCCGCTCACATGCAGTTTATATGTAGGGCTGGTAGTCCCAATCCCAACATTATTAGAGCTGTTAACAAATATTCCAGTTCCGCTTGATGAAGCGCCTATTTCTACCGAAGTTCCTACATCATTGGTAACATTATAACCGATAGCCATAGCTTGAGTAGCAGTGGCATCGCAATCTGATCCAAATGTGTAACCGTTACTTGCAGTAGAGCTGCTTTGATTACCGATAACATGTGAACCGGTGCCACTGCCGGTTATCTCGGAATTTATCCCCATCACGATGCTGTAGCCCTGGCTGGTGGCTACGGTATATCCCAGGGCTAAGGCGCAGGATGTAGCTGTAACATCTGCGTTGTAGCCGATACCGATATGAGTGTACCAGGCAGAGCTTCCTGCCGACAGATTAATTCCGGAGCCGATAGCTATATTATTGGCGCTGGTAGAAGTCAGTGTGTTAGACCCTCCTAAAGAAACCCGGTCACCAATTACGTGCAAGGGATAGGAAGGACTACCGGTACCTATTCCCAGTCGGTTATTACTATTATCCCAGTACAAATTTGCATTTGAAGATATGGTGTTAGGAGTATTCCAGAAGGCTACACGGGTAGCGTTTCCGCTACCGGTTACATTACCGCTACTCAAAGCATAACGCCCATCGAGAGTGGTCTGGTTAACCGAAACCTGCGTTTCCGTGGTCGATATTCCCCAGCCCTCCCCAACATTTATAGTGAAATTCCCGGAGGTTCCCGGTGATTCCGCGCCGGTTACCCCCGCGCCGGTGATTATGGTCTGGTTAGCCTCTCCCGCTCCCGCAGCGTCGATGATCAAGGTGTTTTCGGACCGGGTTACATCTACGCCACCGGTGCCGTTCAGGGTGATCGTGCCGCCCTCATCGGAAAGGGTAAAAGAAGAAGTACCGCTCCCCGTGATGGTCTGCAATTCATTATTAGCATCGTTATCCCCATCGCTGCTATGGGTAAACGTGATGACATTCCCCGCTCCGGCTACGGAAAGGCCAGTACCGGCGGTGGCAATATCGATAGCAGGACCAGTTTGACTCTCAATGGAAGTGATACCTTCATTATCCACTCCATCTGAAAAACCACCTGGTATTCCGTCAATGGAATCCCAGTGAACATAACCGGCCCAATGCGCGCTGTCCGCCCAGACCGTATGACCTACCCAGCCTATGGAATCGATCCATGTAATAGAGTCGATATAGCCAATACTGTCGATATAACTTATAAAGTCAATATGATTGATGCTGTCGATATAGGAAATGAAGTCCGCAAAACTAAGGCTGTCAATATAGACTATCGAGTCGATATAGGCAATGCTGTCGATGTAGTTGACTGAATCTATATAGGTGATCACTGATACCCCAGAGACGCTATCCGCCCAGAGCGCCCGGAATGAGTAAGGGACCGTGGAAAGCGGTTGCCTGGGGAAAAGCGTTTCACCTTCAACATCAAGTTCCATCCAATATTGGGTGTCAAAGGGCAGGTTCAGAGGATTTAATTCACCCAAGACCACATCGAACAACCCCTTTACTACCGGAACCCCGCTATGGGATTCAGTCCACAGCAGTGTACCAGTGGAAACATCGTTATAAAGACTGAATACTATGTCCCTTGTGCCTTCAATAGCTACCCCGGCGGGATCGGTCAACTTCCCCTGATAATTTATAGTCTGAGGAATTTGGGCCCATAAGGGCAATGAGATAGACAAGATCATTAATACTAATTTCTTCATGATCAACCTCCCAATAAAGCCGATTTAATAATACCGTTGTTACCTTGATAAACTTAAGGAACTTTGGGAGTAAGTCAATAGAAATGGTCTTTAGTTTGATGGATAAAATGATAAACAGGGAAAAATCAGGGAAATAAACCCTCTATTAATAACGAGCAAAAACCCACTCTCATTGTACCGGCCATGCAGAATATCTTTAGGACTTCTAATCAGAGTATCAGCGCCGACCACTGCTTCTCCTCGCCGATCTCGATTATACTGGTTTAAGGAGAAGTGTTTCGGATATTTTCAGAAATTTTCAATGGACATGACTTAAATTCCCAGCTTTTTGCGGTTTGCCTCGATGTGTGCCAGCATATTGCCGGCAGCCTTTGCCGCGTCAGTTTCTACATCGAGTAATGCTCCGGTAACTCCTTTGATATCCTCGGTTAACAGCTTCACCAGGTTGGGAGCGCCGGTAACCGGAGGTATGGGATTTACATAAGTATATAATCCGAATGCGAGGGCGAAGATGGCGTCAATGGTGGCTTTCTGCTCCATATACTCAGGTGCCGCTGCGACCATAGGCAGGTCGGGAATGGCTACCCCACCCAGTGCATTGGATACATGGTGAATAAGGTCTGCCACACGGCCAGTATCCGTACATGTGCCGTAACTCAGCACCGGTGGAGTGCCAAGAGCTTCACATATCTTCTTCAGTCCGGGTCCAGCCAGCTCCTTTGCTTCCGGTGAGCACAGTCCGGCAACCTGCATAGCGGCATTACCGCAGCCCATCGATAATACCAGAATATCCCTTTTGATCAGCTCCTTGGCTACCTTTACGCTATGCACATCCTGCCCGTTGTCACGAAGGGAGGTACAGGATACCAATCCCGCTACACCCCGGATAGCGCCGTTTTTGATCGCCTCGAGCAGGGGTTCCAGGGTGCCGCCCAGTGCAGCTAAAATGCTTTCCGTTGAGAACCCTACCACCGCTTCGCTCATCGGCAGACCGGTGATCGCCTCAACGTTCTTCTTCCGCACGGGGAAATTGGCTATTGCCATCTCCAAAAGTTGGGCTGCCTGGGCTTCGGCTTTCTCCGGTTTGTAATTAATGCGCTCATTTACCCCTTCAAATACGACCAATTCGCTTACCGGCACCAGTTTGAAGTGGTACTTATCGGCATACATGGGATCGACCTGCATAGAACAGTTCATATCCGCTGCAAAGAGATCTACACAACCGGAGGCAAGGACCGCTTCCTGCATAATCCAGTTACCGGTGAAGCCATAGAATACATCATCCATCTCCCAGCGCTGTATCATCTCCTGCCCTGTCTCGATATTAGCAATAATGCGAAGTCCTTTTGCGCCGGCTGCTTTTGCCTTCTCCTGCCATTCCGGCTTCCGGGCTGCCTGCACTAAGGCAAATCCCAGGAACGGTTCATGACCGTTGGGAAGAATGTTTACGTAGTCCGGGTCAAGGACACCAAGGTCCACGCGCATCTTGTGAGGTCTGGGAATGCCGAACAGGATGTCCTGGCAGAACTCGTTCACGATCTGGCTCTGGTAAGCCATTGCAATGCCCAGTCTCATTGCCTTTAATGCTAAACTGACATAATAGCCGTCAACATTAGTCAGGCATGAGCTTGTGGAGAACATCATCTCGGCGTATATACCACCGGGGAAGATATCCAGCTTTTTCCAAAGTTCCTTTCTTTCGTTTGGGGCAAGCTTTTCGACGATCTCGCTGGGTTCGTAATATTTTTTATTAAACTCGCCTTCAACATAGTCGCAAAAGCGCAGGGCTACTTCCTCATTAGTACCAGAGGTACCCACTCCCAGCCGGGCAGCAAAGTCCATCAGTTTCTCTGGTTCTGAAATCTTATAAGGGGTTTGTTCCTTCGCGGTTGCGCGCAGTGTCTTGATGGTCTGATCGGCATGGTACTGGTAAGTTGCGGAACCCATAACATTGCGAAGGAGCATCATTCTCATTGCCATGCCGTCGCCGGTAATGCCACATACACCGCGTTTGTCCTTGGCCACATCAGCCCGGCAGGGGCCGTTGGAACACAGGTCACACCGAACACCTCCCATACAGAAGGGGCAGCGCTGGTCAGGATTACCGCCCATCCCCTGCGCCTCGTAACGATCCCATAAATTAGTCATCCCGTCCGCCTTCAGGCGATCATACATCCTAACAACCGATTCATGATGTGAAATCCTGTTCTTGTCCATTTAAATGCACCTCCCTGAAAAGTATTTCGAAGATTATTCTATTATTTTTCCCTTTCTGAATTTATCCCCGATTATAATTACAATCAGTCTGTTCGGCGTTCTAAGCCTTATCCATTATTTATTCCTTCCCCTATTTATTCCTTCCCCACTATTCCCTTATCATGACAAGCATCATTTTAAAAGGGGTAATTGCTTTTACCGCATGGGGGTCGTTTGCCGGCATGATGAGCATCCCGCCCTTTTCAGCCGGGTAGGGTTTTCCCAGTATTGAAAATTCGGCTTTACCGTCCAGGAGGAAAACGAAGGCATCGTAAGGGGCGGAATGTTCGCTGAGGCCCTGTCCCTGGTCGAAGGCGAACAGGGTGATAGTGCCCACCTTTTTGTCGATCAGCGTACTGCTTACTATTGAATTTGGCTGGTAATTGACGAGTTTCTCCAGTTCGGTTACCTTGGAATGCGGCAGATTAAGTGGTGTCTTGTTCATTTTTCCTTCCTTGGCTTGGATTTTTTCTTATGATTGGCAGGTATGAAATTTGAAAGCTTCGTATTTATCAAGGTTTCCCGTGTCTTTTTGAATAACTGATGGCCCAGGTTACCGAGAATGCATTTTTTGGCGCGGCAAACCTTTCGGCCCAGGAAGCAGTCCTGTTCGAGAAATTTTCCTTCCAGTGCTTCGATGATATCGAGGAAGGAGATATCTTCGGGAGGGCGTTCCAGCATAACACCACCCGCGGGTCCGCTTTTGGAGACGATCAATCCTTCGGTTACGAGTCTCTGTATGACCTTTGAGAGGTGGTGCCTGGAGCCGGATATGGCGTTGGCGATCTCTTCGGTGGTGTGGAATCTTCTGGTATCTTCAGCGAGCAAGACCATCATGTGGAGTGCGAGTGATGTTGATTCTGATAGTTTGAGCAGGTTATTCATTATGTATCTCCTTTGTCCGTATTAGTATCTTGGTACTAAAATACCAGAATAAAAATACATGTCAAGGAAAAAAATCGTCGATCCCGTTAACATGACGGTTAATAATAAACCAATCACGGAAAAATGTAGCTTAGAAATGGTCCTGATTTAATACCAAATGCTTTGATAGCATACATTTGTTGGGCTATTTGCTTTAGGAATCCATGAGGGGAATAATATTAATGGTTAATTGTAAAAATTTGAAAAAATAGGAAATAAAATCAAAATTAAGGTTGAAAAAATTTTGTATTAATTACATATTGATGTAGATTTAAAAAATGTGGATCATGTACAAATTAGTTGCAAAAATAAAGTACTAAGGATATTATTTCAAGTAAATTAGACAAATGAATGATTTGATGCCTGGAAAAACGTCACTAAAATCTTGTAAAAACTTTGATCAATAAAAATAGATATCATGAACACTGAATGAAGTCTATAATAAATATGTAGGTTGATGTTATGGAAATAAGGTGAATGATAAACTCACTAAATTTTACAAGAACAATCATCACTCAACAATACAGGAGAGGAAAACCATCCAGCAATCCGGTGGCAGTTATGGTAAATTTCAAATAATACCATGCAACTAAATTGCATATAAACCAAAATTACTAAATGATGATATGGATCATATTTACGTTTTTATAACCCTCATTATCGTAATCGGATTGTTTGTATGGGGCAAGGTACGCCACGATCTTGTGGCTCTTATCGCCCTTCTTGCACTGTCGGTGCTTGGAATTATTCCGGCTGAAAAGGCCTTTTCCGGTTTTGGGCACCCTGCGGTAATAACCGTAGCTGCGGTATTAATCATCGGAAAAGCCCTTGAAAATTCGGGTCTTATCGATGTTTTGGGTAAATGGGTTTCCAGGGTCGGTGATAATATTACCATCCAGATACTCACCCTCTCACTTCTTGTAGCGGTTTCCTCCGCTTTTATGAACAATGTCGGTGCGCTTGCCATACTTATGCCCGTAGCGCTTAACATGGCCAAGAGGAGCGGCAACTCCCCTTCTTCACTGCTCATGCCATTGGCATTCGCCTCCCTTTTAGGCGGTATGACAACGATGATAGGCACGCCCCCAAATATTATTATAGCAACATTCAGGGCGGGTGAAACAGGAGAAACGTTTGGTATGTTCGATTTCTCACCGGTAGGCGTAGGATTGGTGCTTTCCGGCCTATTGTTTATAACGCTTGCCGGATGGCGGCTATTGCCAAAGCGATCCGGTAAAAAGTCTCAGACGGAATCGTTTCAGATCGATGATTATATTACCGAGGTAAAGGTCACAAAAAATTCGAAGATTTGCGGATTGACCATCGGAGAACTAAATGCGAGTCTGAAGGCTGATGTACAGATCCTCGGCTTAGTGCGCAAGAAAAAGAGGATTCATGCGCCCGGTGATGACGAAGGATTGATAAGCAACGATATCATCATCCTGGAATCCGATACGGATTCATTAAAAACCTTCGTTGATGACACAGGCGTGGAACTGGTTGGTGGTAAAAAGTTCAGGAAAGATGCTGTTGGTTCGAAAGATATTAACATTGATGAAGTGGTAGTTATGCCAGACTCTCCGCTGACGGGGCAGACTGCCTCCGGCATAAAGATAAGGACTCGTTATGGGGTAAACCTGCTTGCGGTATCGCGGAGGGATAAACAAATTCACAAGCGACTGGACCACATCGCATTCCGCGCCGGTGATGTAATAATGCTGCAGGGGCGTTCCCAGACAATTGATGATGCAATTAAGGCTATGGGCTGCCTACCCCTTGCCCCGCGGGGCCTTAGGATTGGTTTCCAAAAGAGAATCTTGCTCTCCCTTACCATATTCATTACCTCAATTGTGCTTATCATAATCGGTTTGCTCCCAGTACATATCGCCTTTACATTGGCGGCACTTGGCGTGACTCTTACCGGTCTTTTGCCCTTGAAAGAGATATATGATAGCATCGACTGGACCGTAATCGTGCTTCTTGGGGCTATGATCCCGGTAGGAACGGCGCTGGAAACCACTGGGGGTGCAGATCTTATGGCAAACATACTTATGAACCTGGGGAACAATTCGCCACCATGGCTTCTGCTCGCTCTCATCCTTATTATCACCATGATGTTGTCTGATGTCATAAATAATGCCGCTACTGTTGTACTGATGGCTCCTATTGCCATTAATGTGGCTCAAGGAATGGGTTTTTCATCCGACCCTTTTCTTATGGCTGTTGCAGTCGGAGGATCATGCGCATTCCTCACACCAATAGGACATCAATCCAATACCCTTGTAATGGGCCCCGGCGGATACAAATTCAGCGACTACTTAAGAATGGGATTACTTCTTGAATTGATTATTTTGCTTATTGGCATACCCCTGATATTGTTTTTCTGGCCGTTATAAAACTGCATGCTAAAATGGTCCATGTATATCCATAAAACGGGCTAAAATATTAGAAAAAAAGAAGGTTCTGACAGAACCATCAGAACTTAAACTTCTTGGAAAAGAGGCTTTATTGGTGAACATTAGCAGAGGAAATGTAATCGATGAGGAATGTTTATTTAATATTTTTAAGTGAATACCTGTCAATCAGAGATCTTCAGGATGTACAGACTATATTGATCGACCATAAAAACGACAGAATTATATATTGCTATCTTACTTGCCAGCCCGGAATTAGCATAACTATCCAGAAAAACTGGGGCGAGTTTGTCGCTTATATCATAGAGATAACACCCTTCATTATCGCTGCTTGCTATAAGGAAATTTCCAGCAACAGATACATCCGAGGCAAGAGGGATGTCTATTTTAGCGATCTCTTTTATTCTCATTGGATTGGCGATGTTCAGAATGTTAATTCCATCTTCGCCACAGGCAAGATAAAGCGTTGAATCGACTATATGTAAACCTCTTGTATAACTTGGTGTTTTATATCGCCTGGCATAGGTAATGGTTTCTGGATTTGAAATATCAAAAATATACAGTCCTCCTCTATCACATGATGCATAACAATAATCACCCTCTATTAGTATTTCCCTCGCGAAACCTTCAATTTCAAAGCTTTGAACAGAATCATAACTTTCAAGATAATGACTGGAAGAAACTTTGACAAAACCAAGTTGGTTACTTCCGTGTGTGGTAAAAGCGATGATATTTCCATTCGAAGCTACTGCAAAAGGGTTTTCAAACTCGAGATTGTAATCCATCTGAGGATATTCCGGATTTGCAAGCGAAACAACCGAAATCCCAACGCCTTCAACAGTTATATATGCTTTATCTTCATTTACGTAGATATCCCTAACATAACCTTCTGGTTGGAATACTGAAACTTCTTTAACTCCTCTCAAGCTCACCTCGAGAATAGGCATGCCATATTGCCCAGCTGCCAAGATAACATAATTATCAAGGATTTCAGCGTCGAGAATACTGGTATTAGGAAGGTACTCACCTGATTTAATAATGCCACTCTCTTCGTCATAACGCAAAAATTCACAACCCATTTCATTATTAACTAAACCTATCTTTGAACCTTCGAATACTACTTTCTGAGAATTTTTCATATTTTCATAATAGGATAAAGGCTCACTAGAGCATATACCTGATATATTATAAAGCTCTACACCAACATCCAGTTGGGATAACGCAAGGATACCGTCTGAAGCAGCTAATGAACTGTAAAAATTTTCGGGTGTGCTAATTTTACATAGGAAATTTGTACCGCTTTGAGATATCTTATAATAACTAACACCCTCTATTATGTTCGATATGAACAAGTGGTCATTTTTAACTACAAAAAATTCGGAACTCTGTGGCACTTTATAATCGACCACTGGATCGGATAGTATTCCATCGACTATGCTGAATCCCTTCATTATAGTATCTGCAAGAGTTATATACAATTTATCTTGATCAAAATCTGCATAGGTGATTTCCCGCTGGTAATTGACCGAATCGGTCAATACAGGTTTGGATGCTTCAGTAACTTGAAAAAGATATAGTTTTTTATTATTCCCTACTATAAGATTTGTTCCATTACTGCTGATTATATAACTTTTAGGTGGAATTTCAACATTATCGACAATTCTAAAATATTTATTTTCATCTTTAACAATGAACAAGCCATTATTCATTGTGAGAATATACAAGAATTTCCCAAATTTCTCCATTGCGAGAACATTACCATCGATATAATATTTTTTATATAGAAAAAGCTGGTCATTAATTCCGAGAATCATTTCAGTAATTCCTGTTTTAAAAGCGACATAAATACTGGTATCAGACGAAAATGTAACGTCAGTTGTGAAACTCCAGTATTTGCTGTCGATGAAATCAAGCGATTCAGCTCTTAATGAAAAACATGATAATAAAACAAGCAGAGTTATGGGAAGTAAATTTGTTTTAATCATGCTTGGTTTAATAAATAGAAGAGTTTTTATCAAAATTTAAAAAAAAGGGGAGCTATTGCTCCCCCCTTAAAAATATATTTAATTTTCTTCGTTCGATTATTTAAGCAGCATCATTTTCCGAGTGAATGTCTTATCGCCAGCCATGAACCTGTAGAGGTAAATTCCACTTCCAACCTTGGTTCCGTCTTTAGTATCACCGTTCCACAGGATTGTAACCATACCTTCCTTGATACCAGGATTGATTTCGGTTAATTCTTCTCCGAAAATATTGTATATAGTTATTTTACTATTCATGGGTGTTGGAAGATAGTAACTGATAGCTGTTGTAGCATTAAAAGGGTTTGGACGATTACCAAACAATGTTAGTACTTTTGGCAAATTGTCATCCTGTCCAATTCCCACAGATGCATCGTAAAGAACTGCATAAACTCCAAAAGCATCAAGGGTTGCGGTTAACCGGTTATATTCAACATCGACTTCGGAAGGCACGATTTCCCAAACACCGCCAGGGAGGTAGCGATATAATACTAAGCCTCTTTGATTTCCTGGAATATCACAAGTGTAGGTATCATATTTGATATTGAGATTAATAAGTAGGTCACCGAAATCAACATCACCGGTTGAGTTGATGCTAAATGCTATGCTTGAGTTGGGCAGAGGTGTTGTGGGATAAGCCCGGAGGTCAACCTGCGATAATAATACGTAAGATGGACTTATATCACCAAATAAAATAACATTCGCTGTGATAAGCGCATCCTGGTGGTCGTAACCGAGGTTTAGAGGCATAATCCTGTCAGAAGGCAGAAGCGTTTTAGTATAGTGATCTATACTTTCAGCACTGTTCCATTCGGTGTAACCTGGATTATCGTGGTCTATTATCAATGATATATATGCCGGATTTTCATCCATAATTCCATATTCATCCATTCCGACTGCTCGCACGTAGTAGGTTCCGTTCATCAGGAATGTTGTATTCCAATGTACAAAATATGGTGTTACCCTATCGGGATTGTCGTGACCTGTAAATCCTGGTCCCTCTGTTATATTGCCGGGTAGATCATACCAGTATTCTTCCGAATCGAGTTTATACTGGAACAGAACGCACCCAAGTGTTATAGATTCGTTCAAAGGTGTTCCTACGATAGTAACTAAATCGCCTGATATTCTTTTCCCGCAAGCTGGTGCCGAAACTGCAACCAGTGGTGCAGAAGCGGGATCGTCATGAGGTGCAAGATGCACAACGGTTGTATAATTTTCATCTATGCAGCCACAGTCGGTTACAACTCTAAGTCCAAAGTTGTAGGTTGCCCCTGCTTCCAGAAGTCCCGCTGGAGTAGTCCAGGTCGCGTTGTCAGTAATGGTAGCAATCGGCGATGCATAGTTAATATCGGTTTCTCCATAGTAAATACGGTAGGTCGATACTTCAGGTATATCCGTCCAGGAGAATCTGACACTGTTTTCAGGGAGTAGCTCATAGGAGAGACCATTAACTGTTGCTTCGTAGGTTGTGACTTCGATAGGTTCACAAAGGTGCATTTCTTCAAGAAATTCATTAACCATAGTAACATAATAATATCTGGTGTGGTTTGGAAAGAGGTCTTCGCTGAATTGACTTGCAGTAATGGGATATGGTGTAAGAGCTACATAAGGACCTTCCATATTTTCAGCTCCATAGACTTTGAATTTAGCGTCGCTATAGACATCTCTAAGTATTCCATCAACTCCCCAATCGAGAAAGACATGTTCACCACATCCTCCGCCTATTGGTTCATCGAAAACATCTATATATTCGAAATAAAGAGAGAAGCATTCGTTACCTGCAATATCACCGGCTTCGGTCATAATGTATAAGTATTCGTCAGCATGCTCTGAAAAAGGTTCACAGATGTTTCCCGATGTTTCGGATGAAAAGAGCGTCCATTCGATAAGGTCAGGATCGGTGATATCAGCATTTCCAGCGAATCCGTAGTACATATTAATAGAGGCGTTGTCCACACCAGAAAGGGCGTCACCAATAAACAAGCTGACTTCTGCGCAAGCAGTTCCTCCGCCCGTACATACAGTGAATTCATAAATCGTTGTATATTCATCCATTCCCAGGGGTTCAGGCACTCCAAAAGTAACGTGAGAGAGAGCGGCAGTTTCTTCGCTATGGTCGCTGACCACTCTAAATGTAAGTCTCATGGTACCATCACCCATATCTTCGGCAGCGAGGAGTTGGATTGTAAAACCCAGGTCATCTGGTCCAGTTTCGCACACCTCTCCACTACCTGAAAGGACACCGCAATCAGCTGCTGTAAATATAGTGTATGCGCAAGCGGGTCCTGCTTTAGTGGCTACCTCGATTTCAGCTGGTAATGTTCCTATCGGAATGAAAAATTGGAAAATATCTGCTTCGTAAACTCCGTCGTCACCTAAAGTTAGGGTTGGGTCTTCAAACTTGATACCGGTGAGGCCGCAAGTTGGGTCAGTTCCAATATCAACAAGATATACGATATCCTCTCTACCTGTATACGTAACACATTCTTCAGCTCCCCAGCTTGAGTTAATATCGGGAGCGTTCCAATCTGTGAATTCTACACATTCTTTATCCAGGTAAACTGTAAATTCATTAACATCTTCTTCATTACTAACATCATCAACGGAATAATATTGAACCGTATATATTCCTGATTCTGAGAAGAGTATTTCTGTGCCTTCAAGAAAAGCAGCGCCGTCTATAGAATAGTAAGTTCCACCGGAAGCATTAAATCCAGAGCCGCATACCCCATCATCGGGTTGAAGGAGTACGTTAAAATCTTCGTTTTTCCAGCCTGCGGGTGCATTGTTAACTGTTGTTGGGGGTGTATTGTCTATCAAGATAGGTCCTACTTCGAACCACTCTGAATAAAATTCGCCGTCATAAGCCCGTGCCCTTAAGAAAACATCACACTCATTCAAGCCTGATGTCCAGGTATATGGATCATCGACCGCTGAGGTAGTGCTAATGTTGTACCAAGTAACACCATTGAGGGAATATTGATACTCTTCTGAGAGCACCTCCCCATCGGGATCGTAAGATGTGGCATCGAGAATAATATCATCAGCAAATTCCCCTTCGGATGGCGTTAGATCGGTGACCACAGGTGGTTCAGTAGAACAATAATTGCCATAAACCTTCACGTAAACAATATTCACTCCTTCAGTACTCCATCCAGCGCCTGTGAATACGAGATCGGCATCATCAAGTGTGTTATGGAAATTAAGAGGCGGAGGATCGCCACCGCAATCTTCACCGCATTCACCTATATTATGAAACCACCTGAAATTGATGCAACCTTGATCCGGTACCGTTTCCACATGATTTCCAATTGCAACATCTATTATTTCGTGGTCTTGATCACAAGGATAATACCGAATATAAGCATCAACACAGTAACTCCCGCATGGAAGATTCAAGTCCACAACAAGAGGAGGTTGGTCGATGCAAACTGACATGTAATAGGGTAAAAACCGTGGTTCACCCCCTGATACTCTGGGATCTGACCTCACATCAATCACATCAGATTCATAATCCCAGGCAAGAAGGTTTGAAACAAGGAGTAAAACGACAAAGACAAAACCCATCCTTTTCATCTAGGACTCCTTTTAATTTCAAAAATTGAAATATACCTTACTTTCTTCGGATTTATTCTATTAAGTCACTATTTTTACATTATGAAATTATACGTTTTAATCATATATATAATAGGAGAGTTTGTCAAGTAGATTATCACAAAAAAGCAAAAAATATAAAATAATATCTAAAAATCACGATTTTTAGATAAAAAAACAAAAAAACCTTTGGGTTAAGTGCATAAATTATATATA
>JAFGGQ010000176.1 GCA_016930435.1 bacterium | reverse complement strand
GCTTAAGTCGTTTCACCATGTTCTTTAAATGGAATGTTATCCGTAGTGATCTTTCACGAACTTGAGGGCTAAGCAATTGCATCAATCGGAGGGATCAGGGCGAAAGCTTAAACATACAATCCACACAGAACTGAAATAATGGTACCATTACCCTGAAGACAGGTTTTTGTTCATATATTTAATAAAACAATGCCAAAGGCTGGAAAGATATTTCAATCTATTCACCTAACAAATCGTGTATTCGCGCTTTAAACTCCCCATTTCAAATCCGATTGAATTCTGATTTTACTATTGATATTTAGAATACTTTTGATATAATACAGGCATGTTCAAATCAAGGATAACCGGTTTAGTCATTATGACGATTATTGTCGCAGCCGCTTATGCCATTACCCTGTCCCCTTCGGTCAACCTTATCGACAGCGGTGAACTTGCGCTTGTCTGCAAAACACTGGGGATCGCTCATCCTACCGGTTACCCGCTTTATACGCTAACAGGCCGTATTTTCTGCCTCCTGAATATAAACCCACCGGTCCTTAATACAAATATTTTCTCCCTGATTCTGTCATTGCTCAGCCTCGTCGCTTTTTATTTTCTGATCTGCGAAGTGTTACGCCTTTTTTCCGCGAAAAGGGATGCCCGAAACAGGATATTAGCTTTAGGAGGGAGCCTCATTCTGGCATTCTCCCAAACCTTCTGGCAGATCTCGGTAACCACCGAGGTATATGCCCTGAGCTCCTTTTTGTTCATCACACTCTGCGCTATACTTCTGAATTGGAAAAGAACCGGGGAAATCCGCCACCTGATCCTCTTCTTTTTCCTTTGGGGCCTGGCTTTCGGGAATCACCTCAATATCATCCTGTGTACACCCGCATTCCTTTTCCTGATACTGAGTACCGACATCACACTTATCAAAAAACCCTGGTTATTGATCTCACTTGCCCTTTTTCTGCTCGCCGGGCTCTCCATTTACCTCTATCTCCCACTCCGAAGCGCACACGAACCGTTCATGAACTGGGGTAATCCGCAGAATTGGGAGAATTTTTTCCGCCATGTCAGCGGATGGCAGTACCGGGTATGGATGTTTAACCAGCCGATAAAGGAGCTATTAAACAGACTTGGTAACTACTTCATTCTTTTAAAAAACCAATTCACCTTAATCCTACTACCCTTTGCGCTGCTTGGTTTTATCTATAACTGCCTGAAAAAATTGAAACTGTTTTTATTCCTGATACTTATCTTTGTAAGTAATATAATCTACTCCCTGAACTACGACATACCGGATATTGATCCCTATTTCATTCCCTCTTTTATTGTTGTGGTAATCTGGCTCTGCCTGGGGGTCTATTTCATATCGTCCTGGTTTAAAAATAACCTTATCGCTTTATTGAGCGTTATTTTAGCCCTCTTCCCCATTTACAGCAATTACAGGCCCAATCAACACCGCCATAATCTGGTTGGAGAACTGAGCGTGAATATTCTGGAATCCGCCGCACCACGGTCAACCATTATTATGGATAACTGGGATTATTATTCCCCCTCCCTTTATAAGCAGCAACTGGAAGGGCTTAGGGGAGACCTGCTCCTGATCGATTTTGAACTGATGCGGAGATCCTGGTATATTAAGCATCTTCTGGCTTACTACCCGGAGCGTTTCAAAATTTCATCCAGGCAGATGAATTCATTTTTAAAGGCCCTGGAGCCCTTCGAAAAGGGTGAGAAATACAACGCTATAGACCTCCAGAAAAAATTCCATGATATGGTCAATAGTATCGTCCTCGAAAATTTCAATAATACGGTTTACACTACCTTCAAGAGCAAGGAGGGCTTGTTTCAGGAGATGGTCAAGATACCGGAGGGCCTGCTCTATCGCCTGAGTGATGACAGCCTCTATTATCCCTTCCCCCTGGAGAAATTCCGGCTCAAAGAATTCAAAGATCAGAGTTATTACCGGGATGATCGTATCAGGTCGGTGCTCTCGATCTATCCTAAAATGCTGGGAGAAAGGGCTTCATATCTTTATAAGCTGAAAAAGCTTAACCGTGCCCGAAGTTACCTGGAGTTGACCCTCCAGTTCGACCCGGAAAACCTGATCAGCCTGCAGAACCTGGGAGTTATCAATGTTGAATTAGGGCTATATAAGGAGGCTTATCGCGTCTTCCAGCGTATAGCGGAGCTATATCCCGAAAAGCGTGAGGGGATCGGGCTTATACTGGAGGACCTCAGGAAAAAGCAGCAAAACATTCAGCCTTAGGATGGGATCATGAAATTTTACAAGATTAGCGGATCGGGAAACACATTTATGATAATTAATAAACTCTGGCCAGCCATCCCTTCGGAAGTGGATAGTTATATTCGGGATTTGTGCAGGGGCAGGCATCCGAATGATGCGGACGGATTGATCCTGATGCTTCAAACCGAGGGAGCAGACCTGGCAATGGTCTATTTCAACCGTAACGGAGAACGGGCGGAAATGTGCGGGAATGGCCTGCGCTGCCTGGCTTACCTGTCTGCACGGAAAGGCTTCAATAATCCGATAAGGATTAAAACGGACAGCGCGATTCTAAAGGCATGGGTAGATGGGAATAGGGTAAAGATCCAGATGCCCCTTCCTGAGGACATCAAACTGGAACAAAGAATCGAAGTTGGCGGAAGCAGCTATAATTATAATTTCATGAAGCTTGGAGTACCCCACTGCGCGATAAGGGTTCAGGACATCGATACTTTTCCAGTTGAGTCTCTTGGAAGGATAATACGTGAAGATAAAATGTTCTTTCCGGAGGGTACGAACGTAGATTTTTTCAGCCTTCCGGATGATCACCAGCTCATACTGAGGACATACGAACGGGGCGTGGAGGGAGAAACCATGGCCTGCGGAACCGGCGCTGCCGCAACCGCCCTGTTAGAAGCTCTTCGGGGGAATCTGGAAAGCCCGGTAAGGGTAAAGGTAAAAAGCGGTGAAATACTTTCAGTCAGTTTCCGGAGGACCGGCATGGAATTTTCAGAGGTTTTTTTAGAAGGATTGGTGGAGGTTCTTTTCGAAGGAGAAATCTGAGTTTCGCCCCATGACTGACCGGATGATGTATAAATCTATTAAAAAAGCTTGTTGATTTTTTTCTTGAATTAAATGATAATAGCATTACCTTTGTTTATTGGCTCGTAGAATGGATTCAAGTATTTAAATCACAGGAGGCTGATATGGTCAAATTAACTTTTTTAGGTCATTCCGCATTTATGCTGGAGAGTCCCAAAGGAATAATATTAATCGATCCTTTCATTAGCGGGAATCCCCAGGCGACCTGCAAGGCAGACGATCTGAATCCGCAGTGGATACTGGTTACTCATGGTCATGGTGACCATTTAGGTGATGCCATCTCTATCGCCAAGCGTTCGGATGCGCTTCTGATAGCTCCTTTCGAACTCGCTTCCTATGTACAGAAGAGCGGCGTTAATGCTCATCCCATGCATATTGGCGGGGGGCATGCATTTCCATTTGGGAAGGTTAAATTAACTCCCGCCCTGCACGGTTCTGCGGTGGAAGATGAGCATGGAATGGTCTATACCGGCCAGCCCTGCGGGTTTCTGGTTGAACTCGAGGGGAAATGGATCTATCACGCCGGTGATACCGCCCTCTTCGGTGATATGGAATTGATCGGCAAAAGGTATAATCTGGATGTCGCCCTGCTGCCCATCGGCGATAATTTCACCATGGGGCCGGATGATGCCGCTTATGCCGTCAAATTGCTCAAACCCAAAGTAGTTATACCAATGCACTACAACACCTGGGAACTGATTGCGCAGGACCCCCTGAAATTTGCCGAAAAAATTGACCCTAAGATTACGCGAACGGTAATATTGAAATCCGGGGAAAGTTATACTATCGATCAGTAAAACGGCAGCCGCAAGATAAGCAGAACGGCCTTTTATTTCGCCTTCATCAGTCGGGGCAGAGTACCATAATAAATTTCCTGAAGCTCATTCAGGGGAATATTTATAAGCTCATTGAGTTTAAACCGGTCTCCCCCTGTCCTTCCAATTTTGTAACATGGTACTCCCCGTTTTTGGGCAAGTGCCTCGAGTTTATCCCATTGAGAAGGTTTTAAACTTATGATATATCTGGCTTGTGATTCACTGCATAGAAACAGGTCGGGCCTGAAGGGAAAGTCGATTTCAATATTTGCCCCAACCGGATTTTCGCGATCGAGTAAACAGCATTTAAGGAGTCCGACCAGAAGGCCGCCCCGTGAAAGATCGTGAAGGGACTCCAGCAAACCCGTCTGTATTGCTTCCAGGCAAAAATCCCCGATAATCTGTTCCTCCTTTAATCTGCTTGCCGGTGGCATACCCTTGATGGTATTCAGCATCATCTTCTGGTATTCGCTTCCACCGATCTCTGCTCCGGTCTCGCCCACCATTCCAATAATATGATCCTTTTCTTTGAACCAGGGCGTGGTAACCTGCTCCACTTTTTCAATTACACCTACCATACCGATTACGGGTGTGGGATATACAGCGCCCTGAGGGCTTTCGTTATAGAAACTTACATTGCCGCCGGTTACGGGTGTTCCGAAGTGCTGACATGCCTGGTTCATTCCCCGTACACAATTTTCAAAGTACCAGTAAATCTCCGGGTCCTCGGGATTGCCAAAATTAAGGCAATTAGTTATCGCAGCCGGTTTCCCCCCTACTGAGACAATGTTGCGAAATGCTTCGGCAACGACGTTCCGGCCGCCCTCAAGGGGTTCCAGATAGCAGTATCCCCCGTTCCCATCGGTGGTCACTGCTACCGCTTTTTCGGTTTTTTTAATGCGGAGTACTGCTGCATCGCTACCGGGCAATACCACCGTGTTAGTTTGCACCTGCTGGTCATACTGTTCCCAGATCCAGTGCTTGGAGACGATGTTCGGGCGGCTCAGCAATTCCCTGGTCAGGGCATTATAATCACTCGGTTCAGGAATACTGAAGGGTTCGAACTGCTGCAATTGATTCTGGTAAGAGGGCCTAGTAAACGGGCGTGGGCAGACCGGAGCGCCACCGCCTACTACCAACGAACTGGCTGGGATCCGGGCAACAGTCTCTCCTCCATTCCGGATTTTGAGAAATCCATCGTCAGTAACTTTCCCTACGATTGCATAATGCAAGCCCCACTTGTTCAATATACGCTCCACTTCATCTTCTTTCCCCTTTTTGATAATATAAAGCATCCGTTCCTGGGTTTCGGAAAGCAATATTTCATAGGGTATCATTCCTTCTTCCCTTTTAGGGATGAGCTCCAGGTCAACTTCCATTCCGCTGCCCTCTTTAGCGGCAGTTTCGCAGGTAGAGCAGGTGATCCCAGCGGCGCCCATATCCTGAATACCTACTACGAGGCCCTGATCGATGACCTCCAGTGTAGCTTCCATCAGCAATTTTTCCATGAATGGGTCTCCGATCTGCACACTGGGGCGGTCTTCCGCTGATTTATCGGTAAGTTCATCGGATGCGAAGGTAGCTCCGTGGATACCGTCCCTGCCGGTTGCGCCACCCACTATCATTACCGGGTTACCGCTGCCGGTGGCTTTAGCGAAGGTCAGCTTTTCATGCCTGATCAAACCCACAGCCATCACGTTGACAAGGGGATTTACCGCATAGACATCTTCAAAAACCGCTTCGCCACCCACGGTAGGCACCCCAAAACAATTGCCATAAGCCGATATACCCTTAACCACGCCATCGAAAAGATGCCGCGATTTGCGGTCACTCAGCGGTCCGAACCGCAATGGATCGAACATCGCTATAGGACGCGCTCCCATGGCAAAAATATCACGGAGTATCCCCCCTACCCCGGTTGCCGCACCCTGAAAAGGCTCGATCGCAGATGGATGATTGTGGCTCTCTATCTTGAATACAATAGCATAACCATCGCCAATATCTATCGCACCGGCATTCTCCTCGCCAGCTTTAGTCAGGATGTACCGGCCCTCGGTAAGCAAGGTCTTTAATAATGAGATAGAACTCTTGTAACTGCAATGTTCGGACCACATTACAGAGTAGATACCAAGTTCGGTATAAGTGGGAACCCGGCCCAGAATTTCAAGTATCCTGTCGTATTCTTCACGTGATAATCCATGTTCCCGGATCAAAGCATCGGTGATCTCCATTTCGCTATACATTAACTTACTCCCTGCTATTTTAGAATTAAGAAATTATTTTTCTGCAATATTTATTTGCATTTTAATGGATTCAATTTTATATTTATTATTGATAAGGTCAAACAAAAAAGATAAATACTTGAAAGAAAACATGAAGCTCAAAACCCTGATATGGATCATCATATTTGCTATAGCTGGCTATATAGTCTATGTTAATTTTTTTGAACCCGGTGAGGGCGATAAAGAGCTCCCCCCTCCCAGAGAGGGATACGCATCAATCAGGATACACAACCTGACCACTTCCCTGGCCCTTTTCAACATGGATGGCATACTGCATAGGGTGGATCCTTCATCCTCCAAGGTTATCCAGAAGGTCAGTACCGGTCCCCATATTTTTAGATGCTCATACGTAAACCTGAAGGGGGAGCAAAAACACAAGTATGAGGAAATTATTTTATACGGCAACATTACCATAACCATCGATCCAAAGTCCGGAGTAAATTGGTAGCGCTATTCCAGAGTCTTTAAAGATTGACACTTAAGGGGATATTCTTTTATTACAGGTAATAGTCGATCAGGTTTTTTTCTCCACCAATCGTAGTTGCGGGGCCATGCCCCGGAAAAACCTTAAAGTCATCCGGAAGCTGTTTAATTTTCTCCAATGATTCCCGCAACTGCTTAGAGGAGGAGCCGGGCAGATCCACTCTTCCATAACCCTTGTAAAATAGGGTATCCCCTGAAAAGAGTAACCTCTCATCATGATTCACCAGGATAATGGAACCCGTGGAGTGTCCGGGGGTATGTATTACTTCGAGGGACACCCCGGGAACCTCGACCAGGTCACCTTCTTCTAATTCAATATCCGCCTTCAAGGATATAAAACAGCCTGAAACACCGGAAAAGTTCTGATTGGGGTCCGCCAGCCGGGAAACGTCATCACGGTGAATGGCCAGAGGGAGATTATAAACCGCGCTCAACTCAGGAATAGCACTGATATGATCAAAATGAGCATGTGTAATTACTATGATCTGTGGAACCAGCTCCAACTCCTTGATCCTTGAGATGATCCGCTCCCCCTCAAACCCGGGATCAATGATGATAGCATCACGAATGCTCTCGTGGTAAATCAGGTAGCAGTTTGTCTGGTATTCCCCGACCGTTAACAGGTCAATTTCCATTGCTCTTTCACCAAAACAAAATCCCCTCCGGCTCATTAAACAGGAAGGGATTATTAATAGGTTACTGGACCTTGTCAGATATCATCTGAAGCCGTAGATGTCTGATCCTTTACACCCTCGATAGGTTCTTCAAAAATAATCTCCTCCAATGGCTTACCAACATTTTCATGCATCCATTCGGCATCATCCCGCAATTCGGAATCCGGGTATTTATCGATAACTATCTGAAAGTAGTCTTTAGCTTTTTCTATATTATTCAGGTATTCGCCGTAAATATAACCGATCATAAAGACGGATTTATCTTCATCTTCCCCGCCCGGGAAAAGCTCCATTATTTTTTGATAGCATAACAGCGCATCTTCGAACTCGCTCTCCCCGATGAGATATTTGGCCAGTTCATTCAAACCATCCTTTTTCAGGTTTTGATACAGAACCCTGGCCTCATCCGGGTCTTCTGCTTCCTCCATTTTAGCAAGCCTAAAAGCGGAATAGATTACCCTGGGGTCTTCACTGTCCGGAAAGACCTCCACAACCTTTTCCAGATACTCTTCCTGTTCATCATCAGTCCCCTTATAGGACATATCCACCAGTATATCCAGATATTTCCCCTTGTATTCATCAATTTTTACGCTCTGCGGGTAGAAACGGATCAGCTCTTCATAGTATTTAATAGCCTGTCCGAATTCCTTACCCTGAGTCAGGTCAGTGATCAAAGTTAGATACTCTTCCTCGGTCTTTTTGGTGGCGCAACTGCTCAGGACAGCCGCCACTAATGTCAGTATAATTAGTACAAAGATCCCTTTTCTCATCTTGGTTCCTCCCTTTACTTCTCCCTATTTGAGATATATAAGTTTGATTGTTTCGCTTTGCCGGGACGACTGAAGCTTAACAAAATAAACACCGCTGTTCAGGTCCTGGCCTTCCCAGGATATCTTGTATTCACCGGGACTGATGTAATCTGCGACCAATACCCGGATCAATGTTCCTTCAATATTATAGATAGTCATCTGATAAAAATCGCGTTTATTAACCGTATAAGGGATTGTTGTGATGTGGTTAAATGGATTGGGATAATTTTCTTTTAAATGAAAGCTTAGCGGTTTGTTGAGCATTCTGGTTTCCACTGAGGGCTGGGGACCCGGGAAACCGCCACCATAATAATTTGCTTCCAGGCAAAAGGCATAGGCTTCCAGTTCTACCAGTGGCCACCATATCCCGGTTGCCAGATCGGTCAGCGTCTCGCCGGTAGGAAGGTAATCCCATTCCACAGCGTCCAGATGAAGTGCATTGCCGAATGCTACCTTGGCAGGGGCGGAGGGGATACCGTTTCGGCCGAATATAACACCCTGACTGTATGAATAAACTGTATCCTGATGCAGGCTCTCCTCAAAGGCAACCCAAAAACCCGGATACGGGGGTTCGGTATAAGCCGTCTCCAGTTCTTGCACACCGGTAGGCAGAAATAACTGCGGATTATCATTCTCATTTACCTTGATGTCCATATATTGATATATACCAACAATATGCAGATCCAAGGTGTTGTTATACACCGTGGTCTCCAGGTAGATCATTTCCCTCAGGGAATCGGGCAGCTGGAGCTTATAGTGAAACCACCCTAAAAGTGGTCCCCGGCTCCACTCGACAAAAATATACTGCTCCTCAGCGTCCCCATAAACACCCACCGAATCAATGTAGAGCATCATATCGCCAACACCGGGCTTATTGCTGTAAATAGTCCCATCCATGTAGATATTATAATGCCCGTTTAGGGGTTCATCAGGAAAGCCAT
>JAFGGQ010000175.1 GCA_016930435.1 bacterium | reverse complement strand
GATGTTATGGAAATAAGATGAATGATAAACTCACTAAATTTTACAAGAACAATCATCACTCAACAATACAGGAGAGGCAACCATCCAGCAATCCAGTGGCAGTTATGGTAAATTTCAAATAATACCATGCAACTAAATTGCGTACGAACCAAAATTGTTAATTACAGGAGTAAAAGTCATGAAAGCAACAAAAATTTGTTCCCTCATTATAGTGTGTTTTATGTTATATACACTATCAGTACCCATCTGGGCGCAAACAGAACAGACTACCGACCCCAATGAAGGCCAAATTGAGGAATCCACCCCCACAGTCCAGGAGAAGACAGGGGAGCCAGTCCCATTCCAAAAGCCGGAATTCAAGAAGATGGATAAATCCGAGATGCAGGAAAAAATAGCGGAAATGAAGGGGAAATACAACCGCTCCTCGAAAACAGAAGCATCCGGAAAAGCCCGGTTAGTTGAAGGAATCTGCAGTGTCGAGTTCGAAAAGGAATTCACCGAAGGACTCAACGACCCGGAAGCAGTCTCTATTACGGTTACACCACTGGGCGAATGTAACGGTTTGTTCATTTACAAATATAATGAAAGTGGTTTTACGGTCAAGGAGATGGGAGAAGGAAAATCCGGAGTGGAATTCTTCTGGATTGCCGTAACACGGTCTAAATAACTCGTACCGTTAACTGATAATCTGACCTCTAAGGCGCAGCAGCCCTTATCTCAATGTTGTAGCCCTTCAGCGTTACTTCCTGGTTAATCGCCGAATCAGCGGGATAGTAATGTACTGAATTGGCTTTGAATACCAGAGTACCGCCATCATCGACGCCATCTAAGCCTTCTGTAAAGGAGCCGTGAGGATTATTGGGTGAGCCATCACCCGGACTTCCTGAAGTCCCCACGAACCTGACTACATTCTCGGGAGCAACAAAAATGTTATGCGCGTGACTATTTATCAGATCCAGGGGCACATTATCCAGTGTGTACCAGCCATCATCGCTTCCATCCCATCCCATGTTCATCCTGAATTGACGGTTCGGGTCAGTTGCCTTGTTGTACCCGAAAACCACCCATGAATGTCCCCCGGCAGCGCTGCTGCTTCCCCTTATCTGCACTGGACGGGACCATATAATCTCATTAGTCATGGAGTCAATATCAATATCAATATAATGGGCGTCGGGATCATAATCAAACTGGTTGATTATAAATTCGGGGACATTTGAGGTTAGAGAGCTGGAGCTATTTATACCATAACTCATATCTACAGCCAGACCCGTATGGTAGCTGAGTTTAGCCATTTCGAGGTTCGAATTTGAAGGATAAAAGGCCTCCGGTTGATCGAGCATAATATCGTAATTATAGGAATGAGCTTCCAGATTCACCTCCAGGTGAGCTGAGTCGGCGTTCATTCCATTCCACAGGTTTGATAATGCAGCTAAATATTCAGCCGTAGTATCTATATACTGAGCAGATTCGTACAGACTATAATCCCATTTACCTCTCATTTCCAGAGTGTCACCGGCCCATCTTAAGCGATTCCTGAAATCACCGGTAGTATCAATTCCGGGATCATCAGCCAGTGCTTGCTTCAACCAAAGGTTACTCCACCGGAAGAGGTAGTCCGTATCTACTGTACCGGTGCCCTGGGGAGGCCATTCCCAGTAGTATATTATCTGAGCTAAGGCTGTTGCCACACAACCCACAACGGTGGTGTCTGGTTCCACGGGATTATGGGTTAGGGTAGGGCAATAGTGCCAGAAAGGCCAATGCTGTCCCCACTTGCTGTTAAACAAAATACTCATCCTATCAGGATCAGCGAGGGGACTTTCATCTCCTGTAATTAGCGGAGGGATAGTACCTTCAACTAAGGTTCTCCAGAGAGCGACCCGCGATTCAAACTCTTCAGCATATTTTAGTACCAGGGTGTCTTCGGCAGATATTCCAGCCTTATAGGAATCGGTTCTAACAGTAATTTCCTCTAAGATATACTTATAATTTGGATTATTCGCGTCAAAACTATTATGGGGATTGTAATAATAAACAGGGTAGAGCATATTATCCGCCCCGCATAGGCAGAATCCGCTATCCGATATATGAGCAATGTAAGCCAGGGTCTCACCCTCAGTTACAAATGGTTCCATAGATTCAATAACGGCATCCGGACGGGCATCGGCAGTTACTACCTGCACCCATGTTTGGACCGCAGTTTTAATGTCCTGCTCCGAAAGCTTTTCAGCATGCAAGGTTAATACTCCCGCTATACAAACCAGGAACCAGGGAATCAGGTATTTTTGTTTTTGTTTATATTTCTTTCTCATTGTCCTACCTTCTCATGTTATTGAAGTGTAACCAGAACCAGTACTAATCCCTGTCCATTATCCAGTGCGCTCATAGCTTTCCCGATGATCGCTCCCTGTGCGCGCTCTTGGTCTATCACCTTCATAGCATACCCGGGTATATCTGAGGTTGTAAGTAGGTCACCGGGTTGAATGGGACCGTTAGCGGCATCAACCATACAATACACCCTCCCGCTAAGCGCCACCGGGTACTCTCCGGCGGCGACCGTACCATCATGACTCATCAGCATTCCCGGATTAACTCCTCCAGCGCCGCTTACAATACCCGCCACTCTCCTGTCATAGGCTTTACTACTGACAATCAGCTTACCCGGATTTTTATCATCGATGATTACGACCATTCCCGGTTCGGGTGAATCATTAACATCGAATTGCTCCGCGAGATCTGCTCCTCCGGCGATCTTCAAAACATCAACCTTTGCCGTACCGGCGACATGCAATAGCTCATCCGGGCTTGAAACACCTATACCTACCCTACCGTTATTTTTAACAACGAATTTTATTTCAACGTCTGTGAAAGCCCTGATAAGGTCCCTGCTTTCAGAGTAGATATCCAATTTGGCAGCAGATCCTGCAGTGCCAATAGAAACATCGCCATTGTTTTGTACTATCAATCCTAAATCACTATCGTTTTTTACCACGAGGGGGTCCATAATAGTGCCGGTGGACTGAATATGCACAAGCCCTTCAGGTGTAAGGGTACTTATCCCCACTTTCCCTGAGGTATCCACATGAACCAGGTTGTTGATGTGTGTAGTAGTCAAGTTTGAGTTATTCATGTAAAGGTCGATACCCAGTGCCTGAATCTCGTTTTCATCAAAGTGCAGTCCTCTGGTTCCCGAGGGATCCATTATTTGTAATGCTCCAGAACCTACAACTTCGCTGACATCCTTACTTGATCTAACCCGTACTTCACCAGCAACTTCGAAGCTTTTGTGCGGAAGGGTCGTGCCGATCCCCACAAAACCGGAATCATCGTCCAGGGTCATTACTGTTTGCCAGTCCGATACACTATAGCGATCAAAACTTAAACGTGTGAAGCCCGGTGAATAACTCAACCGCCATTTGTCGTTATTATTATATTGGTATATCATTTGAGATAATCCCCCACTACCGTCCATGACTAAAGCGGGACCATAATCTTCGATCCTGATTTTATTACATACAAGAGAATCATCAATGATCAATTCCCCGCCTACGGTTAACATATTGTCAATGGTGAGATCACCATCAACACTTAAATTATCAGAGACATAGACTCTTCCTAAAAAATATCCGGCAGTATCGCCAACATGGGAGCTTGCTGAATATATGCCATAAGTTCCATTCGGATAATTTGTGCTGGTTACACTAACTCCGTGGTCACCGGGATCAACCACCCTTACTCCATAATGACCAGGAGAATCGATATAAACTCCGTCAGTTCCGGGAGAGTAGATACGAATGCCTTGCTCTGCAGGATTCTGGATGCCAATACCGATCGTTCCAACATCTTTGATAACTAATCCTGTGTCGGGGTTTCCTACGCCTGAATGATCATGTATATATATCCCCCTTAAAGTTCTTTCAGCTCCTGTTATCTCTACCCCATCGATCCCCGCGTTGTATATATACATGCTTTTATTAGGGGCATTTCCTATTGTCATACCGTTGTTTAGGGAATTGTAAATGTTTATGCCATTATTACCGGCATTTTCGATATATATTCCATCATCCACTACATTTTTTATATGAATTCCATCATCTTCAATATTTTGAACAAGTATCCCGTCACATTCGGTGGTAAGCACACTGTCAATTATCATTCCATTATTGCCTGGTTTGGTTATTCGAACACCCGAACCGTCAGGTTCCTTAATATAAATGCCTTCCTTTCCGGCTCTGTAAACTCTTACACCGTAATCTTCAGGATAGGTGATGTTCACTCCGTTCTGCCCGGCGTAAGCAATATTTGCCCCGTGTTCTCCGCATACATTTACCCATAAGCCGTTATCAGCAGCTCTGCCTACATATAACCCGCTTGCGTAAGTAGAATCGACGAATACCCCATGAAAGTGCGAATCTATCAACCGAATGCCATAAGCACCGGAAGTTTGTACGAGAATACCGTCATCTGGAGCATTAGCAATATGAAGTTTCGCGAGTGGATTTACCACGCCAATACCAACATTCCCCGGAAGGGCAGTATAGATATGATCCCCGTTAACTCCCCAGTCGGCGTCCAAACCGGAGCCCTCATAAGCCGTTGCATCGACCTTCATAATCTGACCATCTATAACGGTAAGAAGGAACTCGGGGTCGGAATCGGTGGGGACATTCCCTACGAATAGCTGCTGTGATATATTGACGTCGCCGAGGAAGTTACCTGCCAATCCGCCGGAGTTTGTTACCCGAATTCCATCGTTTGCCGAGTTGGTAATTGAGATTCCATGCGTGCCAGACAAATCGATCCGGACACCAGCCCATTTAGCGTTGTTAACACTCAATCCATATTCCGAGGCACCGTCGATAATTATACCGGATGACCCTGTACTATCGATCTGAATTCCGACACCTCCCACATCATAAATACCGATTCCATCATCAGCGATATTAAAGATTTCCACCGCATCGTCTGTGGAATTGCGGATGCTTAGACCATCACTGCTTCCATAAACCGCCAGCCTCGCGGTCGTAGCAACCGTTCCGATTCCAAGGTTTCCGACATCACTTTGATGAACAATAGATGCTTCCACCGCGTTTGCGCCATTCCATCTGGCGAGGTAGTTGTCGGTACCTGTGCCACCCAGGCCGTGAGGCGTAGTGATATTGTATGAACCGTCGGTATCCTCGCCGATGTCGATAGAGCCGTCACTGGAGCGCAACAAAGGTTCATAACTGGCATCCCGGAACAGGCAAGAATACAGCGACCCGGCAACTACGATACCCCTGAAGAAGCCATTACCGTTAAAATAACCGGCCCAATCGTGCGCCTGGTTTACGTAGATGCCGGCATAACCAGCGGAATCCACATAGACGCCATGCCATTCTGCATTGTCAACATGAATCCCGATACTGTCCGATTCCCCAACCTTAATCCCAATTTTCTCTATGGTGTTTACATGCAGTTTCGCAGTGGGGATTTCCTCCCCTATGCCCACATTTCCGACGGGGATGGAATACATATTCGCACCGTCGATCTCCCAGTCGCCATCAGCGCCTCCCGCACCGGCATCAACTGCCGGAACCCATAAGGCTCCATTCCATTTTAATACATCCCCCGGACTGAGCGCGGTGTAGATTACATCTTCCATTTCCCAGAGTGCATGATCGGACAGGTCAATAGTGTCCGCATAGATTGCCCGAAAGGCATAGGGGGCTGCGGTTTGCTGAACTCTTGGAGCAAGAGGGTCTCCATCAACTATTATGCGCAGGAAGTAACTGAAATCAAAGGGAAGGTCGAGTGGATTGATTGAACCCAGGATAACACTGAATAAGCCCCTTGAAATAACCACGGAATCGTGCGTCTCAGTCCAGAGTGTTTCCCCAAGAGCAGGAGTCCTGTAAAGCCCGAAGGTTATCTGAACCGTGTCGTTGATCCCTACTCCAAGAGAATCTGTAAGCTTGCCCTGATAGGTCATAAGGCGGGGAACAGAGGCAAATAGCAATGAGCAATTAGACACTTTTGGCAATACAACGTTTCCGATGGGCTCTGTAATTAGCAATGCAAAAATGAAAACAAAAAGAAAAAGAATTCTTTTCATTAGAAACTCCTGGTATAATGTTCACTATGAGTTTTTAAAGTGGACTGTTTTTAGTTTTTTATTTGTTTGTTGTCTTTTGTACACAAATATCTTTAATTTATTTTAGTTTCGGTAAAAGGCAATATGAAATTGCAAACAGGAGTAGCTGAGGTGAAATTGTAAAGAAAAAAGCATATAGTTAAGATAAATTTGAATTTTCAACCTCTGTAAACTTAACAAGAGAGCTGTTGCCTAAATATGAATAATTTTCTATTGTCTAAAAAAGCAGATTGATTATATTTAGTAATTATTTAAAAGTTTGATAAGGAGGGAACATTGAGATCAGTAAAAATTTGCTTTGTTATCGTCATATTTATCGTTTTATTTTGGAGTGTTATTTTTGCCCAAATACCGCGCACCATTAATTACCAGGGCAAGCTGACCGACCCTGATGGGATCGCCATAGAGGGTATCGCCAACATAAATTTTGCGCTCTACGATACCGTAACCGCCGGTATCCCACTCTGGAACAGCGGTATTATTGCAGTTAACTGTGCCAAAGGCCTTTTTGATATAGCGCTGGGCCCAATCCCCCTT
>JAFGGQ010000174.1 GCA_016930435.1 bacterium | reverse complement strand
ATGCCGTTACCGGTGCGGATAATTATAACATTTACCGCAGCGTGGTTCCTATGGGCCAGCCCAGCGGGACGTTTACGAACATTGGCTCCTCGCCTTCGAATGCTTACGAAGATAGCGCAGTTACAACCGGAATGACGCATTTTTACTATGTTACAGCGTTAAATGGTGCGGACGAAAGCGACCCGAGTAATGTTGTAAATGTGGATGTGCAGTAGAAGAAAAATACAATCCTCCCGGGGGTTTGGTATAGCTTCCGGGAGGATTCATTTTAATATATATTATTAAATGCTTATTCATTATTTCCCAATAATTAATTACTTTAAAATGAAAGTTTGAGGAAAAAAATGACATTATCGGTAAAAGAATATGCAATTAAAATCTATTCTAAAATAGAATCAGCACCATCAACCATTGAGGTTGAGAATATTTTCAATAATGCTATAACAAACCTTAAAAATAAAAATTTCTCAGAGGCTCAAATTGAACAATTCAAAGAATTACTGCGTGAACAAGCCTCTTTAATAAAATTGGGCCAAGTAAATGAACAGACTTTAAAAAACCAGGAAAAGGCAAAGGAATTACTTAAAAAGGACAAGTGATTATGGATTTAGCAGATGGTGCAAATGTTGCTATTATATGTTCAGTATTAATTGCTGGAGGAGCTCTTATTGTTGCTTGGTGGCAACTTAAAGGTGTCCGAGATGAATTAAAGATGAATTCTTTAATGGCATTATTAGATATTGAAGCGGAAATGAATAGTAGAAAGGAAAGAGTCGATTCTATTAATTCAAAAATTCGTATTTACGAAAATGAAGGTAAATTAACTGAAAAACTGAAAGATATTCTTAATGATACATTAAATTGTGATTTGGAAAATTGGTTTAACTCCGTTGACCGTTTAGCATATTGCATAAGAAAAGATTATTTAAAAGATCGAGATTACCGTTCAGAATATCGTGACTATATACAAAAAATTGTAGAAAAAAATGAACAGTTTTTTGGACCAGGTTCTAAATATACGAATATTATTGACATCAATGAAAAGTGGAAAAGAGAATAAAATAAAATATATTTAATTAGAATCATTGAAGCAATCTTTGATGAAGTATTCAAGAGGCGTTTAAATTTCCGATTATGAAAATTATTTTGTTAGAAAGGAAATATTTTAGAAATTTACCAACTGTATCATAAAGGAAAATTAGTAAAGGTTTTTTGTGTCAGTGAATATAAATATAACTTAACTGATTTCGATTGGAGTTCTTTAATATCATTGCCATAATTGCAAACCTAACAAGAGTTTCCACTATGACAACAAAATATTCTATAACTATATGGTATTTAATAAGTTACAGGTTTTCCTTTCAATGGCAATAGTTACTCATCAAGTTGCAAGTGATACTCAGGGACGTTATCATTTGTTTCGCTCTTTTATATTGGTACGCTTAAGCCCTCGCCCTGACCCCTCAGGTCAATGCCAATTACTCTGCGCCTCCTTTACGTTGGTGTTTGGGTGTGTGGAGTGGCGCGCCGTTCAAGAACAAACAAAAGCAATGAACGCCAAAATGAAATCCCGAGATCTTGGTGTAAGTTTTACCCCAGAGAGTCAAAGCCATAATCCGCCATTTGCGAATTGCATTAAGGAGGTCAATGTTTATAATCAACCGTGAATAGCTAACCTACAAAATTTGATAAATATCAATCCTAACACTGGAATATAGGGCATGGAAATTTTATTTCAAATATAATACCCGTCCGGTAACGCACTGCTCACCGAAATCGGCCTTGATTAGGTAAATCCCGGAGGGCAGCGTTGGCTCCGGTGTCCAAACAAACTCACCCTTTTCGTTCCCAATTTCACCCGGACTACTACTCCCCTTGTTGGAAGGGTAAAAAACAGGCTGTCCCCCACCCCTTAATGGGAGCTGGCCGAACGCTATAGGGGATTCAAATACTACCCTGCCGCCGATATCAAGTATTCTTAAATTCGAGTTCCTGGTAGCTGCAACACAGAACGCGGTGTAAAGCGGGATGTCAGTGGAACCTCTAAATCCAAACAAGATAGCGGTTGAGCAATTAAAGGGATTGGGGTGAACCGAGATTTCCATTACATCGGGGGTGCTATCGACCCGTTCAGCAATTTCGGTGTAAGGTGATTCATCTGCGCCGATGTCCCAGCCTCTTCCCATGGGCCGGGGATCGCCCTCGAAATCGGTCAGCGGCGCCCATAAAGTGTCCCGTCTGGAATATTCATAGTATTCAGCACCGGCATCGATACAGGGTGAGCTACCGCCCAGATGATTAAAGCTGTCCGAAAAAAACGGATTGCCTGTCTCCGTCAAACCCTCCCAGATGATGGTAGCAATGCTCTCCGGGAAGAATACACCCCCGGTGTCGATAGCGCAATGTACAAAGTTCAGAGAGCAAGGTTCAAGATAGCCGGAAGATATACATCCCCCGATCCCGATCTGATCACCGTTTTCGTCCCGGTTTTTATATATTATGGAATTCATAAAAATGGGATCGGCATCGCCGCAGCAGCTTATCCCGCCACCGTATTCTTCGCCGGTGTTCTTTGTGATAGTGCAATTCACGAAAGATGGGTAGCAGTGTCCATAAATCCTCACTCCCCCCTGCTCACCCCAGTTACTAAATACCAGGCAGTTGATGAAAGCGGGGTCGGAGCGATCCCAGACATAAATTCCGATACTGCTATTGTAAGCGATGGTAGAGTTAAGGATTCTCGGGCGGGATTTTTGGATCTCCAGGCCGCCACCGTGTTCGGCGCTATTAGCCAGCACCAGGTTCTGATCGAAGTCAAATTCAGTGCAGTTCAGGCAGGAAAAGCCTCCTCCCCATCGCTCTGAAACGTTATACTGGATAAGGTTACGAGCGATATGGGGATTGCTGTAATTGCAGAAAATACCCCCCCCTCCCGATCGGTTAGGACGGCTATACACGCGGTTATAAATAAGGGTATTCTCTATAATTTCAGCGTCTGAGTATCGAAGGGCTATTCCCCCGCCAAAAGTAGCGGTATTATGAGTGAGGATACTGTGGCTCAGATGTATATCCGAATACCAGCAGAATATAGCGCCCCCGTAATCGTCATTGACGAAGGAAGAATTGTCGAAATCGGTGGCCTGGCCATATTCAATTTTCACCCAGAGGAGGCTGCATCCGGGTGCGGAATGATCGAACCGGAGACCATGATGTCCGCCGCTGGAATCAGTGAACAGGGTGTCAGTGGCGGTGAACATGATAGGTGCGCTCTCCCTCCCCAGGGCTTTGAGGAGGGCATTGCTGTCAATCCTGAATTTAAAGTGTCCTGTAAAGACAACAGAGCAACCGGGCATTATCAACAAAACGCTATCCGCAGGAACATTGATATCATCTGTAACCATGTAGGGTGAACCGGAGACATCCCAGGTACCCCAGACATCACCGGAAATCTCTGTCTGAGCGAGAGCTGAAATAATAGGCAAACAAATAAAAAAAAACACTATTCCCTTTTTGAACATCAAATGATCCTTTTTCAGGGGAATTGTATCAGGGTGTGTAGGATTATATCTTCCTCTTCGGTTCGGAGTATCAGTTCGGGACCGTGTGTACCTTCGATAACCGGACCGTCGAACATCACCTGGCCCCATAGCACGCCCCCCCTGAACATTGTTCCGCTGGCTTCCCAGTAGTTATCGTCAATGACCACATTATAGACCCCGCTTCCTGTTGAATCATAAAGGTCGGTAGCCCAGGCCCATGCCACGCCAACGTTCTGGTAGGCATAACTAACCCCCTCCAGGGTTGCCGTGGTATTCGACCACAACTGTTTGTTCCGGACATGCTCGCCGGCATCGCTATTATGTGAAAGAATTGAGTGCATACGCTCGTCAATGCTCATGGAAATTCTCCCGGAGTTTGCGCTACCAGTGTAGAACTCATCGTATTCCAGCCAAAGGAATGGGGATTCAAGGTAACCATATTCATCCCCGGACATGTTCAGAACCAGGTCAACCATTTCCCCTTCATAGACCACGGTTCCGTTTATATATCCCGAGTATTCGGAATTCCATTCCTGGGTATCCAGAAATCCCGGGTGGTTTTTTCGGACATAGTCCTTCTGACTCTGAATACGGGCATCGATCAGGTCTGCCTGGTAAACCGAAAAATCCAGATTGTGTTGATAGAGAAAATCCTCGTAAGTTCCTTCTGTATATCCATCAAATATGGTAAAAGTAAATTCTACCTGTGGTACTCCTGAATATGCCAGAACCAGTCTGTCGGATGGTGATGATGAATAGACCCAATAGTTGGAACCGGGGGCAGTTTGTGTCAGGGTTCCGGTGAAAGTAGCCATTCCGCCATTGATTTCGGAGGCCAGCCACACAGCTTGCACACCCAGTGAAATGGCATCTTCTGCAAGCGCTGATGCATCTGCTCCACTGCTGAAGGCAAGCACGCATAGTTCCCGCTCTTCCTGGGTGAGGTTTGACCCACTGGTATCTTCCAAAAGTGTAATGATGGCGGTACCGTTTTTCGAAGAGTCAGCTACGCTGGTCGCCCGGACGGTTGCGGTAGCAGGGTCGGGCAAATCCTCGGGTGTTGAATAAAATCCTGTTTCGGTGATAGTGCCCCAGTCGCTTCCCCCTTCAACTTCCCAGTTAACCCTGGTATCTGTAGTTCCCGAAACTTCAGCATTGAACTGCTGAGTGTTCCCCAACAGCAATTCCAGTGAGTTAGGAGTAACGGTTACGGTAATTCCATCGCCGTTACCATTTGGCCCTGTGGGATCGGAATCATCACTGCAACCGGAGAAAAAGGGATTCACCGTAAACACAACAAAAAGTATTATAATAGCTTTAAAAAGGGATTTTATCATCTGCTGTTCACCTTCCGCGCATAGTCTTTAATGTTGGGGTTACGCATTTAATATGTTTTTATGAGGAAAGTTCACTCTTCCCTTTTCGGGTTATTTTCTATTTCGGATCAAGGAGATCATATCCAGGGCTTTACGAGCTGCTTCCCTGACCATCCGGGATGAATCGCTGATCGCATTATCCAGAATTCCTATTGCTTTAGTACTCCCGATTTCTCCAAGCGCGATTGCCGCTTCTTCACGTATTTCCGGATTTTCTGAGGACATTGCCTCAAGGAGATATTCAAGGGCTGGTTTCCCTAACCGGCGGAGTCCTTTAATCGCTTTTTTTCGAACCCGCAGGTCCGAATCTTTGAGGGCCTGCGCGAAGGGTTCTGCAGCGCGGAAATCTCCTATTTTAATGAGTACCTTTATGGATTCCAGCCTGACAAATGAATGCTTGTCCGATAAACCCCGGATAAGGGTTTCGGTGGATGCGGACCCCAATTGGAGCAGTTGAGTCCAATCCGTTCGGGCAAAGAAAAAATCCGCCAATTCCCTTTCCTTGATTGGACGATAACCCTTTTCTTCCAGAATATCCGCGATTTCTCTCCGGATGATACGGTCTTCGTGCTGCAAACCACGGGAAATGGCATCAATCGCCTGAGCGGCATTAAGGCTTTTGAGAATGTGCTTAGCCTGAGCACGGATATGTTTATCATTGTGCATCAAGGCCTCGATAATGGCCTCATAATTGCCCTTATCCCTCAGCTTGCTCAAATTTGGCTTGAAAAAATCGGCTAACTTCATGTCCTATATAATTAGATATCCTTTACTTTGGATTCCTTATCGGGGCTCTCCGCGTTCTCCCTGAAAAGGTCGGATATGCCTCCGATGCTCCCGAGTATTCCGCTGGTTTCCAGTGGCAGGAAAATCTTTGTGGCTTTGCCATCGGCGATCTTCTGAAGGGCTTCCAGGTATTTAATAGCGATAAGATCGCCACTGGGATTACCTTCATGAATAGCCCTATAAACCTTGGCGATGGCCTCCGCTTCGCCCTGAGCAATGGTAAGTTTCTCGAACTTCTGGGCTTCTGCTACGGACTTAATAGCCTCCGCCCTTCCTTCCGCCTCCAGGATTCGCTTGGTTTTTTCGGCGTCAGCCATTTCCTTGATGGCCTGAGCTTTACCCTCCGCCTCCAGAACCTGCTGTTTTTTAAAACCCTCTGCTTCCAGAATGGTCGCCCGGCGGTCACGCTCTGCTTTCATCTGACGGTGCATTGCCTCTGTAACATCTGCAGGGGGCTCTATACGCTGCAGTTCCACACGGGTCACCTTGGTTCCCCACTTGTCTGTGGCATCATCCAGTATTTCACGAAGCTTGGTATTGATAACCTCCCGGGAGGTCAATGATTCATCCAGAGCCAGGTCGCCCACCAGATTTCGCAAATTGGTCTGTGCTAACTTTGTGGCTGCAGTATAAAAATTGGCCACGTTATAGGTTACCTTGACCGGGTCGGTTACCTCGTAATAGACCACTGCATCAACTTCAACTACTACATTATCCTTGGTGATCACCCCTTGTGGGGGGACGTCCACGACCTGCTCCCTCATATCAACCTTAAGTATCCGTTCGAGAAAGGGAAACACGATGGTCAATCCGCTATCCGCTGTCCGTTGGTATTTCCCCAGACGTTCCACCAGGCCCTTTTGCCACGGCCTGATTATTTTAATGCTCCGGGCAACCATAATAAACAAGATTATCGCAATAATGAAATATAGCACAGCCATGCTAATCTCCTTTACTGATGGGTTTAACAACCAAATGAGTGCCATCGACCTTGATGATTTCCACTATATCACCTGCTTTTATAATTTGGCCATCCTCGCTTTCAGCTCGCCATTCTTCTTTATCCAGTCTTACCTGCCCTTTATTCTGCAGGTTATCTATATCCTTCAAAACTAACCCCTTTTTTCCCAGAAAGCGGTCCGCGCCAATTCCGGGCGGTTGTTTCCTGGTAAACTTCTCGGCAAATTTACGGGAGACCCCGAAGAGAATCCCGGATATTACTATGAAAGCGGCCCACTGCCAGCCAGCGCCCAATCCCGCTAAAGCCAGGATCCCGGCAACTGCAGCTCCAATACCAAACCATAAAAGAAAAAAACCAGCGGTGAACATCTCCCCTATCACAAAAACAGCGGCGAAAACCATCCAAATCCACCACAACTCAAGCTTCATCCTTTACCTCCTGTTGCTGTTACCCTGAATAATAAAACCGGTTGAATTTACATTGTCTTTCAAAATATATGTTCAGATGATGATGCGGTCAATCTTTTCTTAATAAAATAAAGGATCAGCCTTTCTTTTGGGCTATTATTAAAGCCGTAAGGGAAAGATAGTCAATTAGTAAAATTGGTTCATATGCAATTTAGTTGCATGGTATTATTTGAAATTTACCATAACTTCCACTGGATGAATGGATGGATGGTTGCCTCTCCTGTATCGTTGAGTGATGATTGTAGTTGTAAAATTTAGTGAGTTTATCATTCATCTTATTTCCATAACATCAACCTACATATTTATTATAGACTTCATTCAGTAATCATGAT
>JAFGGQ010000173.1 GCA_016930435.1 bacterium | reverse complement strand
GCTCTGGAGTGGATCTGGGAGGTCAATACAAAAGGACAATATACTTATGCCAGTCCCGTAGTGGAAAAGATCCTTGGTTACACTGCAGAAGAGATTTTGGGTAAGTATTATTACGAGTTATTTCCTGCGGGTGAAAGTGAAGAGCAAATTGCCAAGGCGCAGGAATTTTTTTCCAACAAGCTCCCTTTTAAAGAGTTCATCAATAAGAATCAGCATAAGAATGGAAATTTAGTATGGATATCGACAAATGGTGTGCCTATTTACGATAATAGAGGAAAGTTTATCGGTTACCGCGGAGCAGATACTGATGTTACTGACCGCATCCGGAACGAGAAAAAGCTTAAGGAAACCCTGGAAAAGTTAAAGAATAGCATTGAAAACACTATAAAGGTAATAGCCAAGATTGTGGAGACCAAGGATCCCTATACTGCCGGTCACCAGAACAGGGTTGCAGATTTGGCCAGCGCAATCGCAAGGGAAATGAAGTTATCCCCGGAGAGAATTCGCTGTATTCGCATGGCTGGTCTGGTTCATGATATCGGGAAGATATTTGTTCCCAATGAAATTCTGAGCAAACCTTGTTCGCTAACCGAGTTTGAGATCGGAATGATAAAGGCCCATCCTAAGACCAGTTATGATATTTTAAAATCGATAGAATTTCCCTGGAATCTTGCCAAAATCGCACTTCAGCATCATGAGAGGCTTGACGGGTCCGGGTATCCCGCTGGACTTAGGGGGGAAGAGATTCTCCTGGAAGCCCGTATCCTTGGTGTCGCTGATGTTGTGGAAGCTATTGCTTTCCATAGGCCGTATCGTCCGGCACTGGGCATCGATAAAGCGCTGGAGGAAATTATCGAGAACAAGGGGATTCTCTATGATAGTGCTGCCGTTGACGCTTGCGTGCGCCTGTTTAAAAAGAAGAACTTTGAATTTACATAAAATTTTAATCTTAATCTTAAAGACGGAGTAGATATGAAAAGGATCAAACCAGTTAGAGTGCTTATCTGTGATGATGATGCCGGTGACCGCAAACTGCTAAAGACCATTCTGGATGCAATGCGTAATTACACTTTTGACATTCTTGAAGCTTCAACAACGGAAGATATTGATAGAAGCTTGAATAGTGAAAACCTGGACCTTATCTTTCTGGACCTTTTGCTCCCAGGAAAAAGTGGTATGGAATGGCTTTCCACTATAGTTGAAAAGAGAATAGCCCCAACGGTTGTGATCACCGGGCACAGTGAATTAGAAAATCACATGACTGCCATGCGCAATGGCGCTTATGGTTACATTTCCAAGCCCTGGATCAGCAAACTTGAAAGCGCCCTTCCCCTCGTCACCCGTGCGGTCACACAGGCCCTGGATCAATGGGAATTTGAACAGCTGCTGGAAGAACAAAAGAAGAAACTTAAAAAATAGTATGCCCATAATCAGGCTCAAAAAGCCGAGGGCATATATTGTTGAAATACGCTTTTCCCTGTTCACTGCTATAAAAGGGTAATATGAAATTGGTTTATTTTAACCTAAAAGACCCAGCGTTTTCTCCAACTAAAAATTCAGGCTCGATATAATTGCAGCTATATCCCTATTAGCAGTATCTTTTTATTAAAATTCCATAAAGCATCTATATTATTTCAAACAATTACGACATTATTAATACAATAATACTTGACAAATTACTATCTATATTTTACATTATACCTTGTTTAACAATATTTTATGTAGGACAATCTATAAGACATAATAATGGACAATTATAATAAATATCACAGCCAAACCGAGGGGTTTTTAGGGTTTTATTACCCTCTGAAGCCATTCGAAGAACTTGCCCGTAAATATCTTCTTGAGTATTCGCTGCTTGCTGAATTACCATTACTCCCAAAGTTTAAAAGAGATTTTGAGGCAGAATTAGTAACTGACCTTGTATATTTCAATCTGGCTCTTAGTAGCAATCTGACGCCCCGCGACCAGGTTGAACAAATTATATCTTCCGGGCCGACATCCTCTTTGCTTATCCCTTCTGAAATTGCCGCTCGCAATCTTAAAGCCGGTTATCAATTTATTCTGGATCTTCAAGTAAGCGAAGCGCCCTATGAGCTTACCGAGATAATCATAAAGATGCTTCATTACAGTTTGACAAAAGACCTTGATATCAAAGCCAGTAATCCGGGTAAATACCGGGAGCATTATATTAAGGTAGAGGATCATCAGGGAAATGTTTTCATCCCTCCTAAGTCAATCAATGAGATAAGACCCCTTATGGTTGATTATATTCAATGGATTAATAGCCCGATGATTGTGGGACAGCCCTTTTTGGTGCGTCCGGCCCTGGCCCATTATTTCCTGGGCTTAATACATCCATTCGGAGATGCCAATGGCAGAATGGGAAGGTTTATTGAAGCTGCTCTGCTTCATACAAAAGGAATAAAATACCTACCCTTTATGCTTTCCGAATACTATTATCAGCATATTGATGATTATTATCTGGCCTTTTCACAGAGTATCAATGACAAGGATAAAGAAGTCACCGGTTTTCTGGAGTTTATTTTCGGGGGTTTTGAGTGGTGTCTTGAACGTTTAAAGGGGCTAATTTACGATTATCTCCACCAGCAACTACTTACAAGCTATTTTGATAGCCTATTTAAATCACGGGTCATTAATCAGCGCCAATACGATCTTGTAATGCTCTGGTATCAGAACCGGGGTTCTTTTAGTCCGGAACAAATAATTTTAGTCTCCCCCTTCAATCTTCTCTATCGCCGGATGAGCAAGCGAACCCTTCACCGGGACCTTAAGACCTTGGTCGATCTTAATCTGCTTCTTTGTGAGGGGAGCAAATACAGAATCAATGCAGACCTTAAGTTGTGATTATTGCATAATATGGTTGCATTTTTACAATTCCGTATTAAAGTACTTTTTGTACAATTTTTTGATGAGTTAAGCAAGTTAAACAGAATGGAGGCAATATGTTCAAGTTCCCACCGGGCTTTTATACTGATGTGCGCATTGAGCATATCTTTGAAACGATAATCGTTTACACTTTAGGCCGTATAGATGATTGTAAAACCCGGGATTATAAAGCCGCTTTTATCCGCCTATTCGACGGGTGCAGATGGTACTACAGCGCCCTGTCCGATCTGGATAGCATACAGGGTAAAATTGATGTTTTGGCATCCTATGCCAAATCCGACCCGGAAATCGGGAGTAACCCGGTAGTTTCCAAATTTGAGGTTCAGCAGGGTTCATTTTGGTCCTTCAAAAACCGGAACCTGGCGGAGATAGCCAAGTCAAGTAAAAACGACCTTCTTCAGGGATATTTTAAACTCCTTAAAAGGCATTCCAATCTGAAGATGTGGAAAGCTTTTTACATGGACCGGCGTGAGGAAAAGAATTTCTATTCTTCAAAGGGGTCTTCGTTATCCTTCGATATGCAAAGGGCCGGGATAGGAATCATTATGAGCTTTGCCCGAAAAAAGAAGACTTATACCGATTTTTTTATGAAAGCCGGTAATACTTTTGAGGAATTATCCGGACATCAGGATGAATGCGAGGGTTTTATTGAGAAATGTGAGGATTTTTTAAAACGGGCAAAAGCGGTAAAACCGGGAAAATATACCGTGATCTTATCGCCGGAAGCGGCTGGGATATTCGCTCATGAAAGCTTTGGGCATAAGAGTGAGGCTGATTTCATGGTGGGTGATGAGACAATGAAAAATGAGTGGAAATTAGGCCGTAGGGTTGGTTCGGGGCTTTTGACCATCATCGATGATGGCAATTACTTAGGCAGCGGTTATGTTCCTTTTGATGACGAGGGTACCCGGGCCCGAAAGACCGAGCTTATCAAGGATGGTATTTTAAAAAGCCGGTTGCATAGCGCGGTCACTGCCGCTATGCTGGATGAAGGCCTGACCGGAAATGCCAGGGCTATTAATTTCGAATATGAGCCCCTGGTCAGAATGACCACAACCTATATCCTGCCTGGCAACCTGAGCAAGGAGGAGCTTTTCAGCGATGTCAAAGAGGGAATTTATGTAGAGAAGCTCAAACATGGCTCCGGGATGTCCACTTTCACGCTGGCCCCTTCACTGGCCTACCATATTAAGAATGGGAAGATAGCCGAGCCACTGACCATCTCGGTGATCACCGGGAATGTTTTTGAAACCCTGGCCGAGATCGATGGTTTATCCAACGATCTGGAGATATTCTCCTTTGTTGGGGCGGGTTGCGGCAAAATGGAACAAAGCGGTTTGCCGGTGGGATTCGGCGGACCATACGTCAGAGTTAAATCCATGAATGTACAGTAAGGAGATCCCCATGCATAAAGAAAAATACAGCGAAAAAAATCATCAGATTAGCGTCAGTGTGGTTCAAACCCAGATCGAATCGGTTCGAACCAAGGATATCGCCCGTACCGGATTGAGGGTATTTGAAAACCAGAAAATCGGGGTTGCAGGGGTTATCGGAAGCTACAAGGAAGAGGAGTTAGAGCAACTGGCTATTGAAGCTTTAGAACAAAATATCCCCTACACCTATGAACTTTCCCGGGAGCACCAGGAAACCGCTGATCATGTTAAAACCATCATTCCTGAAGAGGAATTCGTAGAGGAAGTTAACCAGTTACTGAAAAAGCTGAAAAAGGAACAACCTTCATTTTCATTCTTCAATAAGATCACCTTATCCGAAAGTGAGGTCAGCCTTTGTAATGATCTTTCCCTGGACCTGAAATACTCCGATCGCTATCTGGAGCTGGAATTGGGATTTAAAGATAAGGCATCGGCGAACATTATCGATGGCTTTTGCGGTTATGTTGGGCGGGAATACGACCGTGCTTTATTTATTTCTCTGGTCAATCGAATCTGTGAGGCTTTCAAGAACCAGCTAAAACTGCCCTATGAAGGCAAATATAAAGTTATTTTTGCTACCGACTACGGACTCCCAATGATGAAGTTTATTCAAGGTCTTAATGGATTGTATTTTGGAACACGCAGCTCCATCTTTTCGGGAAAAATTGGCAAACAGTTATTCAACGAACATTTCACGCTTTTCCAAACCCTTCATCCGGATGATTGTCTGGCTCCCTTCTTCGATGCTGAGGGAGTGGTCAATCCTGGTTATCGCTACCCCCTGATTGAAAATGGAATATTGAAATCCCCCTATACCGACAAGAAGGTTGCTGCCCTCTTCAATCTGCCACATACGGGCAGCGCTGTCTGTTCCTATGATGGCGTACCCGCGATTGGCTATCAACAGTTCAATATCCAGGAAACGGAAAGCACCCTTAAAGAGTTAATAGGCGGGGAAACCGCAATCTTTGTGGTCATGGCCGCCGGTGGAGATTTTACACCGCAGGGTAATTTTGGCACACCGGTGCAACTGGGATTACTCTTTGACGGAGAGAACTTTACGGGACGTTTACCACAAATACAGCTAAACTCAACGGTTTTTAAAATGTTCGGAGAAAATTTCGTGGGAGTCAGCAGTGACAAGTTATTTCCACTTTCTGACAGCCGGGGTCTGGTAATAGAGATGGACGTTTCCCCTATTTAAATAATTAATATTTGAACCAGGATAAAACAACCCTTTTTTTTAGCAAATTTGTTCAAATGAACCGGAAGAAAACAAAAATTTAAAGCTTGCCAACTCAATTCTTTCATGTATAATTTAACAGAATTATTTCGATTACCATAAAGATGATACGCCAGGAGGTTCGTTAATGTTTGATATAAAGGAATTTTACAGTAAGCAGAACGAGGCAAGCAAAAAAAGTTTTCTGAAATCCAGAGAAGTCATAAATATGATCAACAGGGAGACGGCTGAATACAGTGGTACCGCTCAAAAGAAGGAATATTACAGATTTTTCAATTACCTCAGCAGCTTTATTTTAAAGATGCTCGACCTGGAGGCTAATCTAATCCCTGATTATTTTCAGAAAAAAACATTAGAAGATCTTTGGAATGATAATAAGTCCTTTTACCATGAAATTACGGTTCAAAACTACAAAACCAGTTACGCCAATCCTGCTTATGCAGTTTCCCTTTTCGGAGATGATTATGGGCAATTAATGGCCACTTTTTTCTACTATTACCGTAATTTAATAAGTTTTGCATTTAAACATAAGATCTTCAAGTTTGCCGAATATAATGAGCTTTTTATCAAGGTTTACCAATATTTCAGGGATAACGAACCGGATTACCCGGCCCTTATGGAAATCATTACAAGTATTCGCAGCAAGGACCGAACCGAAGATATAAGTATTGATTTTAATGAAAGACTGAATCCGGAGTTCCAATTCAATTTACAAATTGTCGAGAATTTCGATCTTTCCGATCTTCGTTATCTTTTCCGGTATGGAGAGGCGATATCCGAGGTTGAACTTAAATCAGCAGCCTTTTTCCAGCAATATCCGGAGGATAAGCTGAAGCAATTAGCATATACCGTAGTAAAGGCTTATATCACTGGTTTTGAAAGAGATGAAAAGGATATATCTCATAAATCGACGGTAAACCTTAATTACAACATCGGTCAGGAAAGGCTGATCAGGGAAGTTGTCAACATATTAAAAGATAAGGGGTTAACCGCTTTATTATTTTCTCCTGCCAGCACCAGTGTAAACAAGCAGTACCCTTATGATTATCGTTTTGAAAACGCTCTTTACCTGGATGAGAAAACAGCCGAGCGCTTGGTATCGAATTATAAAAATGCCTGCGAGAGAAACAAGAACTTATTCTCTCAATATTCAGGAATAATTGTCTTTAGTAAATTTGGCGAGCCGCCTTTTAGTCCCCAAAAGAAACAGGAGAGCCTGAAACTATCCGAAAAACAACAAAAACTCTTTCAGGTTTATCAAAACAGCATTATGAAGATCTATGACGAATATGCTCCCCGACGGGAATGCAGCTTTACCATCATTTCCTTCCCTTCACCGGAGATCGGTTCTAATTTTGAAGCTATATTTGAGGATATTCTTGAGGTCAACCTTTTGGATACCGACAAGTACGAGCCTATTCAGCAGAAAATAATTGACGCTTTAGACAAGGCCGATTATGTTGTCGTAAAGGGGAAATCCGGTAACCGTACCGATATCCGGGTAAAGATGCAGGCTATTCCAAAACCCCAGGAACAAACCAACTTCGTTAACTGCGGAGCTGATGTGAATATCCCTGTAGGAGAGGTGTTCACTTCCCCACAGCTAAATGGTACCGAGGGTATTCTGCATGTTCAGGAAACGTATCTGAAGGGACTGAAGTATATAGATCTGGAACTTAGTTTTAAAGATGGTTATGTAACCAAATACACTTGCAGTAATTTTGATACCGAAGAGGACAATTTGAATTATATTCGTGAAAATTTGCTATTCCCCCACCAAACCCTTCCCATTGGGGAATTTGCCATTGGGACAAACACTCTGGCCTATGTGACCGCCCGAAAGCATAAAATCGTTCCCCTCTTGCCGGTATTGATCATTGAAAAAATGGGGCCTCATTTTGCGGTAGGGGATACCTGTTTTACTATGGAGGAGGACAAACCGGTTTTCAATCATCTGGATCACAAGGAGATAATCGCCCGGGAAAATGAAAAAACAGCGCTCCGGAAAACCGATCCTCAAAATGCTTATACTTTCATACATACCGATATTACCTTGCCTTATGACTCCATCGGGCTTATCAGCGCGATCACCCCGGAAGGCGACCGGATCGATATCATCAGGGATGGCAGATTCGTCCTGCCGGGCACCGAGGAATTGAACATACCTTTGGACACCATAGACTATTAGGAACAAAGAACAATGAACAAAATAGGGCGGGAATTTTTAGAAAAAACCCAGTATAGCTATTTGGATGCCACAGATCAGATGAAGGGGGTGCCTCCCCCTCCGGTAGAGCTGGAGATCGATCCCAACCAGGAGCTGGTCAATTTACCCAGACCCGATCTTGTTAAGCTGAATGGGACCGGTTTAAAAGAGGTGATTGAAAGACGAAGGAGCCTTCGGGAATACTCTGAGAAGCCCTTAAGCCTTGAGGAGCTTTCCTTCCTTTTATGGTGTACCCAGGGCGTTCAGAAGATTCTCCCGCCCCATTCCACTTTACGTAACGTCCCTTCTGCTGGAGCCAGGCACGCCTTTGAGACCTACATCCTGGTAAACCGCGTAAAAAACCTGGAGCCCGGCTTGTACCGTTTTTCTGCTTTAAGGCATTCTTTGGTTCCCATCAGCAATGAACCCCAGCTCGCTCAAAGGATTACCGATGCCTGCCTTGCTCAGAAGATCATCCAGGATTCCGCTGTTACTTTCATCTGGGTCGCGGTGCCTTACCGGATGAATTGGCGCTATGGAGAGCGCGGATACCGCTATCTTTTTCTGGATGCCGGACATGTCTGTCAGAATCTTTATCTTGCCGCTGAAGTTATTAAATGCGGGGTATGCGCGATCGCTGCATTCTCCGATGCTGATATGAACGGGGTCCTGGAGCTAGACGGAAAAAGCATGTTTGTTATATATCTGGCTACAGCCGGGAAAAAATAAGAAGGTTATTATGAATCTGAAAGATGTACTTACCCCGAATCGCATCTGCCTGTTTAAAAGTAATAAAAAAGATGAGAGCCTTATGGAACTGATCGATGTGCTAAAGGCCTCATGTGGAATCCCCGACATTCAGGAACTCAAGGAAAGGATATTCTATCGTGAAAACCTTATGAGTACCGGAATCGGACTGGGGATCGCTATACCACACGTCAGGTTGGAATCGATTCATGATCTGATAATGGCTCTGGGGATCAGCCCCGGGGGGATCCTGGATTATACATCGATCGATGATAAACCGGTTAAAATTATAGCCATGATAGCCGCCGGCAAAGACCAGCATAAATATTACATCCAATTACTTTCGGACCTGGTCTCCAAGTTGAAGAGTGGGGATACTATAAACAGGCTAACCGAGAACACAGATCCCAATCAGATTTACCAGTTATTACTCGGAAAATAAATGTTCGAAGCTGCGTCACATTTTTTTCCGGAAATCTCTATATATCATCTTAACATCCTTTTTTTATTGGGTTTAGCCCTTTTCGGGGGTACAATCGGGGGCCGTCTATTCCAAAAGCTACGGATACCACAGGTTGTTGGTTATATCGTTATTGGGATTATGCTGGGGCAATCAGGATTAAAGATCGTTGATCATCATCTTATCGAGGCATTGAGGCCCTTCAATTACTTTGCCCTGGGCCTGATCGGCTTAATGATCGGCGGGGAATTGAAAAAGGACATCATACTAAAATATGGAAAGCAATTTCTGATTATTTTGCTTTCTGAGGGGGTAGTAGCCTTTGCGGTAGTTAGCGTTGCCACTGGTTTGGTGGGTTCCCTATTCTTCCCTAATCCGGCAATGGCCTGGGCGGTGGGATTGATACTGGGGGCGATCGCCTCCGCTACTGCGCCAGCGGCAACCAGCGCGGTACTATGGGAGTACCGCACCCAGGGCCCCCTTACCCGAATAATCATGGGCATTGTAGCCATGGATGACGGATTAGCCCTGCTCCTTTTCTCACTCGCTTCCGCAGTAGCTGTGCGCTTAGTAGGAGGAGATTATAACCAGTCCTTGCTGATCACCATCCTTCATCCCTTTTACGAGATTTTGGGTTCTATCCTGATCGGTTCGGTTGCTGGTTACATACTGACCCGTCTTATTCGGCGCAGCCAGGATGAATACCGCATTCTCGCTTTCAGTATCGGCATGGTACTGCTCGTGCTGGGGCTCTCTATACTGCTTAACGTGGATCTTATTCTGGCCTCTATGTTCCTTGGTCTGACCGTGGTCAATTTGACCCCACGAAAGAGCAAGGAGGTCTTTGAGCTGGTTGACCGGTTTGCTCCACCTATCTATGTTCTGTTCTTTGTGCTGGTAGGTGCAAAGCTGAATTTCAGTCAGATTAACCTGACTATCATTATTATCTGTGTGGTCTATATAGTAGCCCGGACACTGGGCAAAATGTTCGGAGCCAATCTGGGAGCCCGAATCTCCGGGGCAGTAGAATCGGTCAGGAAATACCTTCCTTACTGCTTGTTCAGCCAGGCTGGTGTAGCTATCGGGCTTTCCCTCCTCGCCGATCAACGCTTCCCGGGAGCGATGGGGAACGCCATCGTGATTATCATTACAACCGCTACATTCGTCCTTGAGATCATTGGCCCTCCTTTTGTCAAAATGGCCGTCAGTAAAGCCAATGAAATAGGCTTGAATATTACCGAGGAAGATATTATTAGGGAAACCCCTATCAGCGAGATCATCGACAATAAACAAGCGGTAATTCCCGAAGACCTCACCCTGTCCGAAGTGCTGAAGATAATCAGCGAAACCGAGGATTTATTTTATCCGGTGGTAAGCGTAAAAAGGGACCTTTTAGGGATAATCACCATTGACAATATCAAGGATACTTTTATCTCTTCCGATCTCGGGCCCTTATTGCTGGCTCACGATCTTATGGAACCCGTTCAGCGCTCAATAACCCCCGATAATTCGGTGGCCGATGTCAAAGCTATAATGAACCGCTACGGCTTGGAGTACTTGCCGGTTGTAACCAAGGAAAACAAATTGGTTGGTCTTCTTGAGAACCGGAGGATACAACGGATCATAACTCAGAAAATGATAGAGCTCCGGAAACATGCTGAAGCTCTGGGTTAATGATGAGCAATGCCTAGGGTGATGTTTTTTTTAGCCAGGGTATTTTCAATCCCATTCTATGCAGTTTTTCTTCAAATTCCCGGCATTCCAGGTTTCTCTTGACAGTAGTTGTATTATCTGATATAAACCCGAGTTTTTGGGCTAACCTTATCCCCTTTTCATTATCACCTGCGATCAAAGCTTTGGCAATCTCCAGCTCGCTTCGGCTTAACACTAATGCTTCAAAAAGGTAATCCAAAAAAGCTTCCCAGGTCAGGGGGCACCAGCGTTTTACTATTTCCTGGCCGATTATCCAGGCATAACTCCGGATTTCCAGTTGTGCAGCGGGGTGCATACGCAGTTTCAGGAAATGGAGTAAGTTATGCAAATCGATTTTCCAGTAGGCTTCGGTATATGTAGCTAAGGGGAGGTCTTTTCGCGCCTGTTCCCGGGCTATCCCGGCAGTTAGGCGTTCCTCGTATATCTGTAAAGCAAGTTTATGCAGATCAAGCTCCTGTTGGGAAAAATGCTCGCCTGTTTTTTCATCAAGCCAACCCTCACTACCCTGACGATTTTGGGCGGCTTGCAAACGCCATTCATGAGCAGCAGTTTTCCTGTGAACATTGATAGCTTCCGAATAGCGTGTGGAATATTCGTTTACGCTCGCTGTACGGTGCCGTATCCATTGCCGCCAGGTATCCATTGGCACCCTCAAATGTAGCTTTAATTCACACATCTCGAAGGGGGAAGTATGGCGGTGACGCATTAAATAACGGATTAATTCCCGGTCTTCACGAACCTTTTTAGTGCCCTTACCGTAAGAAACACGGGCTGCTTGAACAATAGAAGCATCGGTCCCCAGATAGTCGATCAATCGCACAAAACCATCGTCGAGGACCTGAAAAGGCTTGCCCAGAATACTATCTAATTCGGGGACTGTTGTCCTTGTAATGACCTCAAAACCTTTTTCCATAAGCTTATATACCTTTGCTTAATTGCCTGAAAAGAAAATTTATTAATTTAATCTAAGGTATAATATCGGATTGTCAAAATTAAATTTTAAAAAAATATGTTTGAAAACCATTTATCCGTAATCAGGAAATTATCGGATTTTCATGCAGTCTTTAGATTTAAAATATTCAGCAATATATCCTTATTGTGATCATACTCATATTTAGATAATGTGTTAATGCGATATATATGTATATATACCTCATAAAATTAGTATTTTTAGTTTAATCCAATGGTATTATTATACGCAATTGAAATGAAATAAAAACATTTCTGTTTTACGCGCACGTTTTCTATACTTACTTAACTACTACTCGAATATAATTTATCTTATTGTCATGTAATATATTACAGAGATATTCCATCGCATGTACTCAAAAAAAACAAGTATATATTTTAAAAATAGTTAAAATTAAGTTGCAATCGGAATTAATTATTCTATTATTGTACAAATATTTGTTTGGAAATATAGAGTTTTAACCAAAGACCAAGGGAGGTCAAAATGGGCAGAAGAGGGAGACCAAGAAACCCCAAGAACATTCCGATCAGGGTTTTCATGATCGAGGATAACACCGGAGACATCAGATTGATCAAGGAGATGTTATCCGAAGCAAAGGTTGCCAAATTTAAACTGACGAGTTCCAAAACCCTGGAAGAGGGATTAGACCAGATTGAAAGCGGGGGTATGGATGTTTTGATATTAGACCTCGGTTTACCAACCTCTGACGGTCTTAATACATTACACAGTGTTAAGGAATTGGACCCCGACTTGCCCATAGTGGTATTGACCGGTAACAAGGACGAGGACACTGCCATTAAGGCTGTTCGTGAGGGTGCCCAGGATTACCTCCTGAAGGGGGAAGTGGACTCCCGTGTATTAGTGCGCTCGCTGCGCTATGCGATAGAGCGGAAGAAGTTGGAGATTGAATTAACCCGGGCTCGTGAATTGCTGGAATTAAAGATAAACGAAAAAACCTCCAGGCTGCAGGAAAAGAACATAGCCCTGAAAGAGATACTGACTCACATCAGCGAAGAGAAAATGAACACCCGTCGCCAGATCGCCAATGATATCGAGCAGGTTCTGATGCCAATCATGCTGAAACTAAAGCGTTCCGTTATTCCCACAAACCTAACTTTAATAGAACTTTTGGAAAATGGATTAAGGGAGATAGCTTCCGCATCCCTGAATGTCCTTTCAGCATACTCCAAGCTTTCTCCTCGTGAGATCGAAATCTGCAATATGATTAAGAACGGCCTTACTACCAAGGAGATCGCTGTTGAAGTAAGTATCTCAAACACTACTGTGCAGAAGCACCGTCAACAAATCCGTAAAAAGTTGGGCATAACCAACGATAAAGTCAACTTGCGTTCGTTTCTGCTTAGCTTATCTTAATTTGTACTGATCATTACGGCTCTACTGATAGAAGGCGTCCGGGTCTTTTCGAATTCCCGGGCGCCTTTTTTTATATACATCCAACCATCCATTTACTTGGTTTATTTAAAGTTAGTTCGTTTCCGTTCATTGCAACTTCTTTGCTCAAGAACACTCTTTTATTGCCATTACCGACCCTAAAAAAGTGTTGCCCTTCCTCGTTCATCAGCTATCTTATAAATGAAGTAAAACAGAAAATTTTGGTTTATATTATATGAATTTCACGATCGAAATAACCAAACAAGGAAATTTTGAATAAAAAATTCTGGGATAATTTTCTGACTACTATGGTTCATAAAAAATGAGGAATAGATTCCGAACCGTCAACATAGTATTGAATACCCTGGGTCTGGTGCTCATTGTGCTGGGCTGGTTCCTGCTAATCCCCTTGATCGTTCTCTTCCTGTATGAGGAGCTGGGGGTATATGGAGGCCGCACCTTACTTGCCTTTGTGATCCCCAGTATTTTCTCTCTTTCAATAGGATTTCTATTAAAATCAAAGTTTAAAGCCGGTGTTCCCAATTCCATACAGGCTATGCTTGTCTGTTCATTAGGATGGTTATTCTGTTCTGCGCTGGGTTCTATTCCTTTCATTATCGCCCTAAAGTCCACATTTTTAAACAGCTTTTTTGAGACCATAAGCGGTTTTACAACCACCGGCATTACTATTTTCACCGGGCTGGAGCAGATGCCCAGGAGCATACTTTTCTGGCGCAATTTTACAGAGTGGATCGGGGGATTGGGGATTCTGACTTTCTTTTTAACGGTAACCTACAGGGGGGGAGGAGCTCATCAATTATTCAGTGCGGAAAGCCATAAGATCGGGATGCCCCGACTGGTTCCAGGTCTGTTCAATACACTGAAGATAATATGGTCCATTTATATCGGATACACTATAGTCATCATGTTCTCCCTCTTTATAGCCCGGATGCCCTTCTTCGATTCTATCTGTCACGCTTTTACCGCCGTTTCCACGGGGGGATTTTCTCCCCATGATGTTAGTATCCAATATTATCAATTGACAAATCATCCTAATTACATCTGGATCGAATACATCCTTATAGTGGGAATGTTAATGGGCGGGATCAACTTTTTCATACATTATCGTCTGGCAAACGAGGGACCCAGGGCTTTACTGGATAATATCGAAATGCGTTACTGGTGGGGAGCGATCGGGCTATTCGTATTGGTGATCTTTGTGGAACGTTTAGTGAAGGTAATGCCCGAAACAGGTTTTGCTGATACTTACAGCGAAGTTTTCAGGCAATTGGAAGAGAATTTCCGGATTGTACTTTTCCAGGTAATTTCCATTATCACCACTACTGGCTTTCTTACCCGGGATATTGGCGGGACGTTTTTCGGATCCGCAGCAAGACAATTATTTCTGATCATGATGGTCATCGGGGGTTGTATCGGATCTACCAGCGGGGGTATAAAAGTGCTTCGTATCGCAGTGCTGGTCCGTCTGATCGAAAGGGAAATCAGCCGCGTATTGAATCCCCGTAAAGCCATATCCATGATCATCATTGACGGGAAACCAGTGGACGATGACGAGATCAAAAGGGTAAGCGCCTTATTCTTCTCCTGGATTATTTTATTATGCCTTGGGGGAGTAGTGACAACCTTATTGTCCGGCCATGACAGCTATGCTTCCTTCTCTGGGATGTTCAGTGCTTTGGGGAATATCGGACCCTGTTATATCACCACACCACAGATAGCGGAACTGCACCCCATCATTAAGGTAGTTTACATCCTGGGGATGCTGGCCGGAAGGTTGGAGATCATTCCCATCCTGTTGCTTTTTTCAGGAAAGGCCTGGCAATCTTGAAGTTTTATGATAACTTGATATTTTAATGGTTATAATACGTCTGAAGGAGGTAATTTATGTTTATAATAGTAGCCGGGGCCGGAACCAATGGCAGGCTGATAATCGAACTGCTGGTATCTCACAAACATGATGTTGTGGTGATCGATATTGACCGGGAAGTATGTGAGTCTGTTTATGCAAAAACCGGCGCTACAACCGTCCACGGAAGCGCTACGGATATACAGATATTGAGGGAAGCGGGTGCAGAAAAAGCTGATGTGGTGGTAACCCTTCTGCGCTATGATGCGGATAATATTGCCTGCGCCTTGCTTTCCCGCAGTCTCAAAGTACCCAAAATTATTTCCCGGCTGAACAACCCTGTTTATACCCAGGCTTACAAGTTAGCCGGGGTCAATTCACTGGTGCGGGTGGCTGACCTCTTATTGAACCAGATCGTGATGGAGATCGAACAGCCCAAGGCAAGGAAGATACTATCTTTTGGCCGGGGAAAGGCGACCCTTTATGCTGTTAAAATTCCCCCAAAATCCATGTCGATTGGTAAAACCATCCGGGAGCTTACCCATGAAAGGAATTTCCCCAGCGATGTTGTGTTCACCGGCATATATCATGAAGAGAGCGACGAATTTATGATCCCCCGGGGCAATCATATCGTCAATGAGGAAGACCTCATCTTCGTGGTCTCCACTGAGCATCATATAAAAAAGGCTACAGATATTCTGACTGAATGAATTTAGTTTTTACTTGATTTAAGACGGGAGGTTAGCGATGAATGATAAGGTTAGTGAGGGTTTAACTATTTTACAGGACACCCTCGCCGGATTCTTCGAAAAGGTGGTGATTTGGCTGCCGGCGCTGTTAGGAGCGATCATTGTAATGCTATTGGGTTTATTGATGGCAAAGGTTGGGGCAGCTTTAGTACTGAAGGTTCTACGCTGGATCAAGCTGGAAAAATTCGTGGAGAAAACCCCGTTCCGAAGAATTGCGAAGGCTATCGGTTATAAAAAGGATGTTTTGGAATTGATCAGCAAACTGGTTTACTGGACTATTTTACTGATCTTTCTTTCAGCCTCCTGTAATATCATTGGCTTGAATGAAGTTGCCGAGGTTATCGGTTCCATATTCCGTTATATCCCAAATATACTGGCCGCTTTGATTATTCTGATCCTGGGGGCTTATTTAGCAAATATACTCAGGGAAACGATAATTACCCTGTTTGAAAGCGCAAAAATGCCTTACCCCAAGGTAGCCGGAGCCATTACCCAGGTTTTGATCTACATCATCATAGTCATCATTGCGCTGGACAGATTGCGCTTTGATACCGCATTGATCGCGAGCAACATCAGTATTATTATTGGTGGTTTCGCCCTAACTTTTGCACTGGCCCTGGGACTTTCCAGCACCAGGATGGTCACTAACATGGTGGCAATGAGGTCCATCAAGCCGATGATAAAAGTAAATTACAAAATTCGGGTTGGGGAAATTACCGGGCGGGTTCAGGAATTGACCCATACAGGTGTGATCATGGTCGATCAGGAAGGTAATCGTCAGTATTTGGGGGCAGATAAATTAATGTCTGGATTCACTCATATATTCGAAAAAGAACGTGAGTAAACATAACCCTATTCAATATTGAATAGAACTCTTTCCAGCGGAATATTTTTTGAAAGGTAATTGGTCAGATTTACGTAATCTTCTAAAGTCATCTTCCCGGGCCGAATACACCTTGGAATCTTGAGAAATTCGAAAGCTTCACTTAATATCGCTTTCGGGATTTTCCTGAAGGGGCTTTCAGCCAAAGCATTATACAGCATTTTTCTCCGCTGGTTAAATGCTCCTTTAACAAGCTCCTTCAATAATCCAATATTATCAACTGGATATCGTGGTTTTTGTAGGGGTTTCAGGCTGATGATTACCGAGGTAACCGAGGGCTTTGGATGAAAAGCCCTGGAGCTTACGTAGTGTTTGATTTCAACATCAAAGAAAAGATTGACCAATATAGTGGGGATACCGTATTTTCGGGAATCGGGTGCAGCAACCAATCGCTGGCCCACCTCCTGCTGAACCATCAACACCGCCTTCTGAAAGTGCTGATAATTATCAACCAGTTTAAATATAATGGGAGAAGTTATATTGTAAGGTATATTGCCCATTATGACCGGTTTACGGCCGATGAATTTGGCGAAACCTGCAAGGTTCATCTGCAAAAAATCCCGATTAACAATCACCACTTCGGGATCCAGCTCCCTTTTCAACTGATTGGACAAGTCATAGTCCAATTCCAGGGCGTACAGCTTTTGGCATTCTTTTTGACCAATTTTTGTCAGGCTGCCCTTTCCGGGTCCGATTTCGAGCAGTACCTGCTCTTCCGGTTTAACCAGTTTGATCATCTTCCGTGCGATATTTTGGTCCACAAGGAAGTTCTGACTAAGTCTTTTTTGGGGAAACAAATTTACGCTTTCACTGGGTGGCATTGGTATCTTAAAAAGCTGGCAGGCATTTGCAGTAGTGCGTTTTTCAAGCTCGGTTAAACCGATCCCCAGCATTTCAGCCAATTTCTGTGCTGTATATAACAGGTGCCCCGGCTCATTCCGTTTTCCGCGAAAGGGCACCGGAGCTAAATATGGGCAATCCGTCTCCAGCAGAAGCAGATCAATTGGGACTTTTTTGATCATCTCCTGCATCCGGAAATTTTTAAATGTAATAGCGCCGTTTATTCCTATATAAAAGTTGTTATCGATAGCCCATCTTAATTCATCAAACTCCCCGCTGAAGGAGTGCAGTACCCCCCTTAAATTCAATGCTTTCTTTGAGCTAAGTATCTGGAGGGCGTCAGAAAAGGCATCACGGATATGGATGATCACGGGTAAATTCATCGAAGCGGCCGTCTCAAGTTGCTTTATAAAGGCTTTTTTTTGGATTTCCGGCGGGGAATAGTTTCGGTAGTAGTCCAGTCCGATCTCCCCCCATGCGACCACTTTTGGATGCCCGGCAAGTACTCTAAGGGCTGAGGCGTTATCAGGGGTCCATTCCGTTGCCTGGTGGGGATGAATACCAACTGCGCTCCAGAGCCCCAGATAATGTTCACTGATGGCAACGCCACGCTTGCTGGAAGGCAGATCCACGCCTGCATTAATCATTGCATAGAGCCCGTTTTGATGAGCCTTACTGATCACTTCCGGCAGATCTTCCCGGTAATCATCTGAGTCCAAATGGGTATGAGAGTCGATAAACATAATGCTAATTTAGCTTTTCAATGCCACCCTGTCAATTAATATATAGGGCGCTGAACGGTCAGGGGGAAAGGCGTTATTTTAGTTTGAATATAATTCTCAATACAATGAGGGGCGATAATCCTGGAAATAAGCGGATATTCCCTGCATTTTATTTTGGTTTGGAATCCAGAATACCAGCTCCTGCTGAAAGATGGGAGATTTTAGGGTTTCGTAATGTCCCGGAAGATGGCCGCTCACGATATCTTCCCGGGGGTTGAAGCCGGACTCACTCAGAGAATTTAGAAGAAGGGTGATATTTTCACAATCAAGATCGGTTTGCACCCAATCGAGGGCAATTCTGATCATCAGGGTGGTATAAAGCCGCTGGCCACCCTGGGTAAGTTCCCAGCCTTTGCCAATGAAGTTTTGCATGAATATCTGGTGCCTCTTACAGCGGTCGGCATCGCCCATGACAAATGCCCTGTTGCGAATCCAGCGTGTTCCCAGATCACCCTCCAGGTGCTTATCCACCTTTACTCCCCCTACCAGGCTGAGGAGATTCTGAAAGCTCTTGAATCCGGGCACTGCCAGGTAATGATCGATCTTCAACTGCATCATATTTTCGACTGCGGCGATAGTTTCTGAGGTACCCCCTCTGACATAAGCATGGTTTATCTTATCGAACAATCCTTTCCACCTCCCCTCCTGATATGTAAATCGGGTATCCCGGGGGATTGACAGTGAAAGTATCCTGCCTTCCGGGCAGATGCGTAGCAAAATCAGGACATCGCTTCTGCCCCGGCGTTGGGAATTGCCATCCGTTCCCATTATCAGAATATTGGTACCTGAGGAATGGGGTAAGTTTACCGGGGGGGGATCGAACATATTAACATAATTCAGATTCTCCGGTGAATGCCTGGGGAGGCTGTCCACGTAGCAGCTTTCTGCCCGGTGTTTCACCAGAATATCCAGAATTCCGGCCAGGCTATCCTCCATAGAGCTTGCGGGATCCAGATCATCCCCGCGAGGATGATTATCCAATCCCATGAAAAATAGCTCCAATCCGGAAGAGTTGTGCTGATAACCCTCGTATTGACCCCATAGTAATGGTTTCAATATAATAATAGCGGGAGAGATAATGATCAAAGCGCTGGCAATTATCAGGAGTGTAATAATATATTTATTGGCAGTGTTCATGGCATAGCGTAGAG
>JAFGGQ010000172.1 GCA_016930435.1 bacterium | reverse complement strand
TTATGATAAAAAAAATACTCTTTTCAATCCTAATTCTATTATTCTCTCAATTTTCTCTTTTAGAAAGCCGTTCGATAGAGGTTCTTCCCTCCATAGTCAATATACAGAACCTGAAACCAGGCAATACCTTCGGTTTTTACGAGGGGACCGGGCTTGCTATCAGCATCCCAAACAGTGGCGGCCATCATAAATATATTGTGGAATACCCCAGCGATAATTTGAGTAAATACAAGCCTTTCAAAGGCTACCTGATATTTCCGCAAAAGGATTGGATACACTTCTCTAAGGATACTATCGAGCTGTTTGGGAATGATACAGGATATGTAAATTTTTATCTAAACATACCCGATGAGCCAAGTCTCTACAATCAATCATTTGAGCTTCCTATCAACGTGATTCAACTTCCCGGTTCATCAAGCGAAGAATCGAACATGGAGCTCAAGCTTGGAGTAAGTCTGAAATATTTTGTAGAGACCCACAGTGTACGTCCTGTCGGTACGATACCCTATGGTCCCATCGGGATCGTTCCTCACATTCTCAGATTTGGTGTTTACGGTGAAGGTGAGTTCTCCTCCGATTTCGTTATATACAATAATGATAACAAGGATCATGTTTACCATGTTTACACCTATATCCCCAAGTTCCCCAAGGATGGCCGGCCTATCCTGGATATCCCTTCTTCCAATGGAGGGTACTGGATTCAGGATCCCGGTTGGGTCCGACCGTTCAAGCCCTCAATATGGAGCTTTTTTAAGGGCGAAAACAAGATAAAGATCAAACCCGGTACCCGGGAAAAATGCAGTATAAGCATCAATATACCTAAATCCGCTCAACTTCCCAAACAGGTTGCCATGCCTGGTGGTTACTACTACACTCCTACCTTTTGGGAAGCTATTATTATGGTGGAATCGGATAACGGGCAGGCGCGTTTCTGCAGGGTAAAAATGTTCCCAATACAAAAATAGTCCGGTTCTCAAAAAACAGTTGACAATACCCTGATTTGATTTAAATTTAAACAAAATATCTAATTTTACAGGTTATGAAAAAATTCAATCTGGTTATTATTCCTGATAATGGGGGGAAAGTCAAACAGGCCTGCATATCGAAAAAGGTTGCCTGGCTTGGGCTTCTCTTTTTTTGCTGTCTGCTGATCTGCAGTATGCTATTCTCCTATAATCTGATAACCCTTGTTTCCACCAAGATCGAATTACGGGCATCGGAAAATGAAGTAAGCCTGTTAAAAGCTCAGGTTAAGGAGATCACCGAAAAATCCGATTCCCTGAAAGTAAAATTTCAAGAGCTTCTGGAATCAGAAAAGATGATGCGTACTATAGCCGGTTTGCCGGAGATTGACCAGGAGATACGCCAATTCGGGATCGGTGGGCCGGAATTAATGGTTCGGGAACACAGTGAGATCAGATCAGTGGACCTTGCTTTGAATGTCAGGTACAATCTTGACAGCCTTTATCACCTGGTCAATTTGGAGGCCCTGATCATGAATGAGATATGTTCAACCTACAAGGACCAGAAAAGGGTATTGGACCTGACCCCCACCATATCACCAATGGATGGTTATCTTACTTCTAAATTTGGTCCTCGTCAGAACCCATTTACAGGGCTTCAGCAAATGCATGAAGGTATTGATATATCAGCCCCGGTAGGCACTCCGGTTAAGGCCACCGCTGATGGCCGGGTAGTATTCTCCGGCTGGAAAAAGGGATTCGGCCGTGTAGTTAAAATTAACCATGTTTATTACACCACCGTCTATGCTCATCTTCATAAAATCCTGGTGCAACCCGGTGAAAAAGTAAAACGCCACCAGGTCATCGCAACATGCGGTAAAACAGGCTATACTACCGGACCACACCTCCATTATGAGGTGCTGGTTAGCAATAAACACGTCGATCCGTTAGATTATATCTATCCCCGCTATATTTATTGATCACATCAATCTAAACGCTTACAATCCCAGAAATAATTCCTTTATCTTGCCATCCTGTTTAGTGCAGTTGGAATTCACTGTAATTTGTAAAATCCCGAAAAGCAGAGTATTAAAAAATAAACTTCGGAGTAAAATTTGCATTTTTTTGTACAGGTCGTAAATCTAAATAGATTTGTGTTTGTCGATATATAATTTATTTTCAACATTATCAACTGCATTTTACTGGATTATTCCCCCTTGAGTAATTTGTTATGGAATTGCTATATTTCAAAATGCTGTGCCTGTATAAAGAATCTTTTTAGATTTGCACCATTATGCTACAGGCAAAGATGGTCTTTGAGACTTTTTATTTGACATTGATAATCAATGCTAATAGATTTAGTTTGTTAACCAATTAGCTTCAATTATTCAAAAAAAGAGAGGGAACCAGTGAGAATTTCCATAATCAGGTTTTTTGTTTATGTAATAATCATAAGTTCAGTCACAGCCTCCGCTCAAATTCCCCGTTCCATCAATTTTCAGGGCAAGCTTACCGACCCTGATGGTATCGCTATAGAGGGTTTCACCAACATAAATTTCGTGCTATACGATTCAATTACTGCTGGTATCCCCTTATGGAACAGTGGCGTTACCACTGTAAATTGTACCAAAGGCCTTTTTGATATAATACTGGGGCCAATCCCCCTGAATTTTGACCAGCCCTACTGGATGGAATTGGTGGTAAACGGCGAGACTTTGATTCCCCGGCAACCCTTATCAGCAGCCCCTTATGCTATGTATTCCCTTACCGCAAACATGGCCGATACCGCGATGGCGGTGGAGTGGAGCAACATTTATGCACTACCTCCCGGTTTCGCAGATGGAATCGACGATACGGGTAGTTCCACCGGAGGTACTGGGGATACGATGATCGCGCACTGGGACTCCATCCGCAACATTCCCCCCGATCTGGCGGATGGTGATAATAGCGGACTTCAGAAAGTTAAGGAGGAAAGCAGTCCCTGGCTTACCGATAGCGTTATATTTGTTGAAGGAACGAATGTTACCCTTGACCAGGCAGGGGCGTTCATCACCGTTAATTCATCTGGGGGAAGTGATAATATGGGTGATTGTAATACCCGAGGTATAGCTATTAACGACGATGGTGGTGATAATGTAGTAAACTTCTCCGATCCTATCGATATGAGTGGCAACGATATTGGGGATGTTAACGAGATTACTGCGGTTTCTATTGATCCGGTATATCTTATCAATGGTGAACTCTATAGAACCTGGGTACCTGATATGGTAGGCCAAAAGACCGAATGTGTGGGGGAAGCTGAACTGAATGGCGATGGGCTGTTTGTGATTGACCTTGCTCAGCAGCCCAGGGGAAGCGACCTGTGGTTATTCTGGAATGCGGTGGCCCTGAATACGATCATCCCTTTTGTAACCCCGCAGGGTCCGGTAAATCTCTATGCTAAAATTGAAGACTCCAAATTCCTTGTCGCATCTTTGGACGGCACCGGAGGCATCCCCTTCTCTTACCGCCTCATAGGCATACGTAACGATTTCCGGAATATGACCCCTGAGCAGACCAACCGCCGGGATAAGCCTGCCTCTACTTATATTGACATCGATAATAATTCTGAATATTCAGAATAACCAAAGTAGAGGATACTTATAATGAAACTGTTCAAAGCACTTAAAAAAGACTTTTTCCTCATCATACCTGCCCGGCTACTGATACTTATTTTGTTAACCATTACAGCTTTTTCCATTAATTCAAAGGGTGAAGAAAGCCTTCAAAACAAGGTTAATCCCAAACGTCCCGCCAAAATATCCGCCGATCCGGACGCAACCACAGCCTTACCCACGGGTTACCCCCAAAAACTCGACTCGACCCTAAATCCCCATCAACCGCAGGATAATAAATCCCTGAATTCCCTTCGGGAATCTCGGGAAAAAACTAATATACCGGATAAAAGCAAAGCTAATAAGGTTGACATACTTGATAATAAATTGCAAACTATTCTAAAATCCGATCCCCATGTTCAGCTTATAGAACAAGATCCTTCCGCCCTTGATTGGGGTTATGAAGGGATATTCGAAGGATTTTCACCGGAAGACGAGATCATCTCCCGGAGGGATAAAACCTCCAAGCACTTTCTAAGCAATAACGGTGATTTTAAGGCAGTAATTGCCGCCCATGGAAGCGCCCTTCATTACAAGGCTGATGGACACTGGCGTACTATCAAGAGGGATATAAAAATCAATGATTCGGGGAATAATCCGGAATATGCCTACTTTAATCCTGATAATTCCTTTCAAAGTTACTATCCCGAATTCAGCACCGGAGGGATAAGGACCGATTATTCTGAAGGGCCTATTAATGAATGGGAAAATCCCAGACTTATCTCTCTGGGTCCCGGAAATACTCCATTTAGTGTATTCTCCATCAACGAAGTACAGGGAATATTGGGAGGAGATAATATACTATATCCTGAAGCCTATCCGGGCACTGATGTTCGAATAAGTCAAACTGCGGTTGGCCGCCATATAGATATGATCATCAGAGACTCTGCCGGGATCCCCGAACTTCCTCCCCAATCGCCGGGTTTTGCTTATGTTGAGGATATTTACCTGCCAGATGGATGGTATATTGAAGTTTATAACTGCGGGTCTGATGTTGATAGGGTTACCGGATTTTCAATTTTTGACCATAAGGGTGCCGAGATCGCCCGTTACCACCAGCCATATATCTACGAGCAATATCCGCCGTGCCATCCGGATTTCGACCCCGGCTTGCCGAAGGAAGAACAGAAGCTGGGAGACTGGAATCACCGGATGGATACCGATGGTTACTACCATTTAATAAAAACCGGCAATATTTTATTGGTTTACACTATTATCCCATATCATTGGATAACAGCTTCGGATCGCGTTTTCCCGGTAATTGTAGATCCCACTTATACTGCTTACCCAATTTCACATACTTGTAATACCGGAAGTTGCAGCAACACATCCTACACCCAGACCTCACTGGTTAAGGGCTATGATACCGAGGATGGCTGGTTTGATTTTTATGTCAATTCCATTCCAGATGGCGCTACTATCACAGTTGTAGAATTGAATTTTTACGTTTATGCTACATACTACCCTTATTGGAATGCTAATCCGGTCTCGGCCACCGGCTGGAATTTTACATCATGGTGCGGGAATACCAGTTATTCCGCCTGGTATGATGACATAACTGCTGAAGATTACAGCGGATATTACCTTTACCAGAGCGAAAGCTCGGATTATACAACCGGTTGGAAATCTCATACACTTGGAGGCACCGTAAACTCTGACTGCGCCAATGCGCTTGTAGGTGCGGGTGGCTATACAACCGATTATTTCTCGACCGGCCACTCCTGTCGGGACAACAGCCCAACCTATTACATCAATGTTGAAGGCTGGAATGAGACCAACCGGCCTTACCTTATAATTACCTATTCCACCGGGGGGTGCACTCCGGATTTCTATGTAACTGCGCCGGGGACCTGGAATGGAAGCACCTGCTCAGCTGGGGATGATTGCGCGCTGCGCTCCACAGAAGACCACATTTACCAGGTTACCATCCCCTCCGATGGCTCCTGGAAATTCTCACTCTGCGGCTCATCATACGATACATATATTTTCATCGGTACCACTTGCTGCGGTCAAGAAATCGGATACAATGACGACGACTGCGGCGGAACACTTCAATCCAGTTTTACCACCACTATCTCTGCCGGTACCTACTACGTAACCATCGAAGGGTACTCATCATGCGGGTCTTATATTCTCGAAATCAATCCCGCTTCGTCCACGCTAACCTGCCCGGTAGGCTCTATCTTTGGGCAGAACGTGCACACCCTCTCGGAAATCTGGAGCGCCGCTCGCGATGGCGCGCAACAGATCGCGCGGGCTACCCACGCCCA